>NZ_BSNM01000009.1 GCF_030159995.1 Litoribrevibacter albus
AGTAATGAAAGAATCGGCAGTGGTGCCAATAAGAGGAAACAGAACAGATTATTAAGAATCGAGCTCTGACCTTGGAGGGGCCTTCAGGTTTTTGCGCCTTGACAACCCCCGGTCATATAGATGTTAGAGTGCTTAGTTGCATTGAGTATTTCCGTATGCATCCGTGTAGCAGTTGTAACTGCCGCCACCAAATGAACCACTTGTGTTTCCGTATGGGTCTGAGTAGCTATTGAAGTTTTGACCGCCTACGGTTCCCGATGTATTTCCATAGGGATCAGAATACGAGTTTATTGAGCTGCCACCATATGAACCCGAAGTATTACCGTAGGGATCTGAATAAGTGTTGTAACTTTTACCACCTATTGTTCCTGAGGTATTTCCATATGGGTCTGTGTACAGACTGCCCGATGTTCCGTCATCACAGTTTATTGATGTATTTCCATATCCGTCTGAATAGCTATTACATCCAGCTATCGACTGAGTTGGAAACGCAAGAATTGCGACGATTGATACGCTTGCTAATGTCACTTTTTGTTTCATAGTGGTTCTCCTTTCGTTTGTTGCACTCTAACAGCGAATTCTGCGTCCTAAAGACGCAGATCAGTTTTTCCTATTTTGCGTCACACTCTCTGACGCATAATCCATTAAAACAACAACTTAACCCATTAGTGCAGATATTACATCCCCAAAATGCGACTTTGATTTCCGGCCAGCACTCCCCCAAAAAGCGTCAGCAACCGAAAAATATTCTTTATATTCAATAAATTACCGATTCACTTTTCCGAAAATGCGTCACGAGTCGCATATCATCCACATCACAACACCAAATAAATCCCTACCATCAAACTCACCAGCCCCAGTAACTTCAGCCGATTGAATTCTTCATTAAGCAGCCACACGCCCATCGCGACGCCAATGGGAATACTGACTTGCCGAAGTGCCACGACCTGCCCTACGTGTTCTGTGTAGTTCATGGCGATGAGTACCAAACTGTAGGTCAGTGTCATCACAAAGGCGGTGGACGCGGTGCTAAGCATTTGTTGGGTGACGGTGCTGCGCCATTGTTCGGCGGAAGATCGGCTGATGAAGGAGAAGCCTAAACACCAAATGGCCGATGACAGAGATAGCCAAAACATATACACCAAGGAACGTTGCCAGCCTTGATGATCAGGCAAACTCTGAGATAACCCTGTGAGTACCGTCTGATCCACATAGCTGTAACCTGTGGTTGCTAAGGCCGCTACCATAGCAAAGAAGACGCCAGGGCTTTTTAGGGAAGACCAAAAGACGTCCTTACCTTTAAAGGGAATCAATAAGCACCCAATGATGATTAAGAACACACCCACATATTGGATCAGGTTGTAGTGCTTGTGACTGAACACACTCACAGCAATGGGCACAAGGGCGACGGGTAATGCTCTGGCTAGCGGGTACACCACAGACAGTTCATATCCTCGATACCCCTGGCTTAAGCCAAAAAGATAGAAGGCTTGGAAGCACCCCGTCAGTACCAGCATTCCAAAATGATCCGTCACAATTGTGGTGGAAATTTGGTGATAATAGAGTGCGAACGGCAGCAGCATTAACGCCGCAAAGCTACTCACCACCGTAAAGAAGGACATGTAAGGCACGGACTTTTTGCCAATAAAGTTCCAAGCCGCATGACAAAACGCAGACACAACAACCAGTAAAAACGGCAGCCAAGTCATTCAGTACAACCTTTTTAAAGTTAAGAAAAAATAAAGCCCCGATACATCGAGGCTTTATGAATCCAAATAGTTTATGAGGGGTTTACTAGCTTTATGATCCGATCCCGATAATAGTCTAGATCAGGAATCTCCAAGCCCACTTGTTTGCCGTAATCATCAAAGTAGCGGACTCTCAATGCTTGGCGAAAATACTCCCCTTGCTCAAACTTGGCCACCTGTTCAGCGGTCATCGGCCCACCTTGTAAGGCTAAGCTGTGTTTGGACGCATCACTGAGACCATCGTAGTAATCGTCTTTCACTGCACAAAGGTAACGCTTCGCGGCCACATGCAGTTGAATGGGTACGGTAATTTCTTTACCAAAATACTTTGTTAAGAAACGTGCGCCGAGCACTTCGTGATTAAAGTCCTCTTCAGGCGTCCCATCTGCAATCAAACCAGCATCCTGAGGGCCAATGAAATGACCAACGTCATGAAGCAAACTGGCTACGATGATGTCATCTGTTTCGCCTTCCTGTTCCGCCAAAAACGCACACTGCAACATGTGCTGCTTTTGGGTAACGGCTTCGCCGTATTGCTCGTCACCGAAGCGGTTAAACAAGCTGACTAACGTTTGATAGACGAAGTCAGCCTGAGCGATGCACGTTTCCATTAAGGGCGCTCTCCAGATGCCAACTTGCGATTGATGTCGTCGATCACCGCAGGCAGTTCAGCCACAGAATCAATCACATAATGGGCGCCACTCAAGGCCATTTTCTTGCGGGCTTTTACTGCAATGGCTTCTTGTTCATCACCAGGCAAGGCTTGCCATTGCTCAAGGCTAAGGCCATTGGCATTACCACTGACGGCCACAGCCACAGTCCACATACCCGCATTCAAGCCTTCTTCGATGCCGGTTTCGGTGTCATCGATCTTGATACAGGCCTGCGCTTCAAGAATCTCCAGTTTTTCCATCACCGCCTGTGCCATGTACGGGTATGGGCGCCCTTTGGACACCTCGGTCGCGCATACGTTTACATCCGCTTCATAACCTGCTTCTTTGGCTACTTCAGCGACCACGGCATACATTTGTTCGTTATAGCCGGTGTTTCCACCCAGCTTGATGCCTTGCGCTCGCAGATCATCCGACACCTGTTTCCAGCCAGGAATCAGCCCACCCGTTAAGCGAATGGTTTCCAACTGAATGGGAAGAAATTCATGATACAGCGCCATCACATCCTCTTCTGTCGATGCCAGGCCTTTCACCGCTTGCCACTTCTCTTGGATTTCAGGCATGGCTAACATCATGCGAATGTGAACGCTTTTCTCTGTGCCCATTGGTTCACGGCACTGGGCTTCAGTCACCGCTACGCCATGATTCTCAAACAACGTCATAAACGCCATGATCGGCGCACGCGAGCCAAAGTCGACCGTCGTGCCCGCCCAATCACAGATAACGGCTTTAACTTGACCGGCATAACGTCGTTGAAAAGAATAAGGCGCTTTGTTGATGGTATTCATTCGTCTGTTCCTTAGGCTATCGCGGTTTGTTCTAGTGACGAGGTCGCTGTTGTGTTGTCTTCTAACCAATATCTTTGATGTTCAATCACATCAATTAAACGGGCCATATCTTGTGGGAACACATGGCCGATATTACCGATACGGAAACAATCTGCGTCCGATACTTTGCCCGGATAAATCACAAAGCCGTTGGCTTTCAAACGTGCGTAAAATTCATTGAAGTGATAACTAGGATGATCAGGGTTAAAGAACGTGGTGATGAATGGCGATTGGGCCGCATCTTCAAGTAAAGTTTGGAAGCCCAGTTTTCTCATACCAGCCACCAACACATCATGATTTTCTTGATAACGAGCGTAACGAGCTGCAATTCCACCCTCTTCTTCCAATTCTGACAGAGCTTGATCAAACGCACGAACCGTATGAGTTGGCGAGGTAAAGCGCCATTTTCCGCCGCCGTCTTCCATGCCTTTCCACTGATCATAGAGATCTAAGGCCAATGAACGGGCATTGCCTGTAGAGGCTTCTAATTTCTGACGATTCGCAATGACGAATCCGAAGCCCGGCACGCCTTGAATGCACTTATTGGCGCTGCTGATTAAGAAGTCGATGTTTAAATCCGCCACATCCATCGGGATACCACCAAAACTGCTCATGGCATCAACAATGAAAGAACAATTGGAAGCCTTCACGATCGGCGCAATGGCTTCGATTGGGTTCAAGCGGCCTGTGGTGGTTTCGCAATGCACAACGGCAACGTGCGTGAAAGGCTTATCTGCATTCAATAAACGGTCTTCTTCAAGCAGCGTTTTTAACGCATCAAGGTCAATGGTATCGGCTTCGCCAAAGTCCCAAAGCTTATGTTCAATTCTTAGTACAGACGCGATCTGACCAATCCGTTTTCCGTAAGCGCCGTTGGCGAGCACCAAGAGTTTGTCATCGTTGCCGATCACAGAACCAATCACACTTTCTACCGAGGCAGAACCACTGCCTTGCATCAAAACAGACGTAAACTCCGCTTGACGCTCCGAGTGTTTTGGCAACGCCAAAGAAACCAGGCGGCTGCGAATGCCTTGAACCAAGTCGTTGTAGTCTTTATCCCAGGTACACCAGTCTTTCATCATCGCCTGGCGCACCGTCGGGCTGGTTGAAAGTGGCCCAGGCGTGAGCAACAAGTACGGGTTCTCAGTGGTGTTTTCTTCTGATGATGGATTGTTTGTAACGTAATCCATAGATGATTCCCTCTAACTCTCATTTTGATACCAAATCGTCTTTCATTGCCAATCTGGTATATACCAATTTATTTTGGATACTATGAGAAGCTATTCAACAGGTCAATAGAGACCAGAAAAGATTCATCAAACTGAAACAGAAACGAAATATATTTTGGTATATACCAATAATAAGAAAAATCCCGATACCTCTTTGTTCTGTTTTTGGCTAATCACCAATACAAGAGCAGGATGGAAAATGACTGATTAGGAAAAGAACTATGTACGATCTTATTGTTGTAGGTGCTGGTATCGCTGGCTTGGCGTTCGCACTTACTGCCGTTGAGCAAGGACAAACGGTGCTTGTGATTGAAAAGAATAAAGCCCCTCAAGGTGCCTCAATCCGAAACTTTGGAATGGTACTGCCATTAGGTATGCCAACAGGTAATGCGTTAAACCGAGCTATCAAAAGCAAAGAGAAATGGTTGGATTATTCAAAGAAAGCCAACTTTTGGGCGAACCCTTGCGGGATGATGATGGCCGCGCACCACGATGACGAAATGACCGCAATGGAAGAGTTTAACAGTCATCACAGCCTTCCCCCCTACAGGACTCGACTACTCAACCCGGATCAAGCGCAAGTGATCTGCCCTGGCGTAAACCCTAAAGGTTTGGTCGGTGGTTTATTAAGTCAAACCGAAGTACAGATCAATCCGCAACAAGCCATCAAGCAGCTTACTCATTATTTAGCGAAGCAAGACGAGGCTGAATTGCTTTTCTCAACACGCGTACTGCAAGTTCACTCGGGTGATGCGGGCTGTGAGGTTCAAACCACACAAGGTACCTTTAACGCCAAGCGCATTGTATGCTGCCCTGGTCATGAATTTAATGATCTGATCCCATGCGATGAACAGACCAGACCCAAGACCTGTAAGCTACAAATGATGCGAACCATCAAACAAAAGCAAAACTGGGCCTTCGGTTCCATGTTCTCGACAGGTTTGTCGATGTTGCATTACCCCGCCTTCGATAACGTGAAAAGCCTGGCGGCCGTTAGAGAACGTGTAACCTATGATCACCCCGAGTTTGAAAAGCACGGCATTCACATTTTGGCGGCTCAAAATCAGGTCGGTGAAATCACGCTCGGGGATTCTCATCACTACGGAGATGACCCTGACCCCTTCATCAATCAGGAAGTAAATTTCCTAATCACACAGTACGCCAAAAAGGTCTTACAGCTGCCTAGTTGGGAAATAAAAGAGCAATGGATTGGCATCTACAGCAAGACCCAAGATGATCATGTCTATTGGACTCAACCACAAGATCATGTATTTTTAGTCACGGGTCTGGGTGGTACAGGCATGAGCACCAGCTTTGCTATCGCCGAAGAATGGTTTTTGGAAAACCAAGCCGGATAACAACAGAGTTCCAGCGCCATAATAAACAGCCATTAGGCAAAATAGCTTGTTAAGCACAGATAGCAGGATAGATAGCCAGCAGTATGTCATTACCCCAATACAAAACCATCGTCGACCATTTGAAGAACCAGATCTCAGCCGGAAAGCTGTCGACTCAGGATAAATTGCCTTCAGAACGACAACTAAGTGATCAGTTCAATGCCTCCCGGATTACCGCCAGAGAAGCATTACTGCAACTGGAACGAGAAGGTGTTATTTATCGACTCAATCGTCGCGGTTGGTTTGTTAGCCCGACTCGTTTGATCTACGACCCGACCTCACCTGCAACCTTCAACCAAATGCTCGCCAGCCAAAATCGGATTGGCGAAACCACGCCGATCAGTTACGAGCTAACCGAAGCGCCTAAAGCCATTGCCACTGTCATGGACCTTTCAGAAGGCTCCCCGGTTTATCTCATCAAACGACTTAGAAGCGTCGAACAACGACCGATTCTCATCGAACAAATTTATGTGGACGCCAACCTCTGCCCTGGTTTACTGAAACACGACTTCAGCCAATCACTGACTGAAATCTTCTCGATTCACTACCAGAAAGAAGTTACTCAAACCGGCGTCAACATGTACGCCACATCATTGGATGAACAAACCGCGCAGGAACTGCAAGTCTCGGCAGGCAGCCCATGCTTGGAAATCAAACGCTGCCGTTTTACTGACGAAGGACGAGTGCTGGAATACGATATCGAATACTGGCGGCATGATGCGGTTGAGCTGAGGATGAGTTTGGGGCATGGACAAAATTAGAATTTGCTTGGCATTTATACTCGTTTTTTCAATGTTTCTTCCGCTTTCATCATGTGATCGAAAAGTGATTAATGAAGAAACACAAGCGATAGAATTTCAATCAATTGAGCGTTACATCATTCCTGAAAATGCCTCCCCAATGTACTACTTATGGATATTGGCATTTCTGGCTCCAGCTACTTGGTGCTTCTACTCAAAACGAATTAAAAGACAGGGACTGGTTCAAGCCATTCACTTTGTTGTTCCTATCCCCGTATTGGTACTCGTAAGCCAACACTACTTTACCGGAGTTCTTATGCTGGGAGGTTACTTGGCGGCGTTCAGCTGTTTAGGGCTTATAGTGATTTCAGTAATAGAGCTTTTATCAAGTAAACGAAGTTTCAGAAGACAAGAAGACGTTTGAGCCCCGCTACTCATGATACTTCCGCAACACCTGATCATAGACACCCGAAGCCTTCAGCTTATCTAAAGACGTCTGCCACAGGGCAATTTCGGAATCAGCAATGTCCTTACTTGCAGCAATGTACAGAGAGGAATCAACGACTTTAACATTCGTTTGAACCAAGGCATCTACCGGGTAGTTTAGTTCTCTTAAGATATGTTTTGTCCCTAGAGGCGATTCGCTGATTCCTAAATCCGTTCGACCATGTAACAACTTCTCATAGACGGTCTTTGCCTGAACAGAAACGTTATCTAGATTACGGAATCCTGCCTTTTTGAGTTTGTTATAAACAAGTCCGGCGTGACGAGTTGAGATCATATCGACCTGTTTTGCGTCTTCCAGACTTTCAATAACTAACGGGCTCCCTTTCTTCTTATAAAAGTAGATGGAAGAATCCACCAGCGGGCCAATCCATTGGTATTGGTTTTCACGTTCTTTGGTTTTGAACATGGAAATGAACAGGCGTCTTGGTTCATTGTTGAGCATGTAAGACGCTCTCATACTGGGGTAAAGCTCAAGCGCTACATCGGCACCTAAATCACGGATGATGTGCTGTACAATTTCGACGGAAAAGCCGGTCAATTGACCATCCACCATATAGTTGTACGGAGCCCATTCTTCTGTCAGCACAATGAGTTTCTCGCTCTCAGAAGCATTAGTTCGAACAATACAAAACACGAAGAGCAGCAAAGCATTGAACAGAAAAGAAATGGGTTGTTTAACCACGCGACCAACTCCAACAAAAATGCCTTCATTGATTACAAAGCTAGTTCAGTCTGGTGAGATTACCCAGTTTCCACAGAAGTTTCTGTATGAATCCTGCCCCACTTCGATTAAATATTTTTAATAGTTGCCCAAAAAGCGTTCGCTTTTTTTCACCTCATCATACAGCCTAAAATCCTTACTATCGCTCTTAAATCCGTCCTAAGCCCCATGGTTACGCACCTGTACAAATTCCAGTCTAACCCCAGACGTTGAATGGCATAGTTTCCGCATACATATCTGGTATAAACCAGATTAATATTTTTGAAATATTTCTGTCTTATTCTGCTGATAGCTTATAAGAATCTGGTATCAACCAGAACCATTAATATGAGCAAGATCAAGAGCAAGAATTTGTAAATCTAAGACTTAAATACGATTCAGGACGAGGAAGACAATGAGCATAAGCACACAATTAAAAACCCTATGCGGCGCTGTATTGGCAGGTTCTGCCCTGTTACTAACGGGCTGTGGAAATGACTCCGCCGAGACGACTCAGGCTAGTAATGAGCCTACCGAATTAACCGTCTACACCGCGTTGGAAGCAGACCTTCTGGACACGTACGGCAAAGCATTCACGGCTGAGCACCCGGATATCAAGATCAACTGGGTTCGCGACTCAACCGGTACTATCACTGCAAAGCTATTGGCTGAAAAAGAAAACCCTCGCGCAGACGTTGTTTGGGGTCTTGCTGGCACCAGCCTTCTAAAAATGAAAAGCGAGGGTATGTTAGAAAGCTACTCGCCAATTCAGGTTGAAAAGCTGGATGAAAAATTCCGCGATACCAGCACAAACCCGGCATGGGTCGGTATGGACGCATGGGTAGCCGCAATTTGTTTCAACACAGTGGAAGCTGAGAAATACAATCTAAGCAAGCCAACTTCCTGGCAGGATCTGACCAAGCCTGAGTACAAAGGCCATGTCATCATGCCTAACCCGAACTCTTCAGGCACGGGTTTCCTTGACGTATCAAGCTGGTTGCAAACCTTTGGTGAAGACAAAGGCTGGCAGTTCATGGACGGCCTACATCAAAACATCAGCCGCTATACCCATTCAGGTTCTAAGCCATGTAAGTTGGCAGCATCTGGTGAAACAGCCATCGGTATCTCTTTCGCTTATCGCGGCGCGAATCTAATCAAGAAAGGTGCTCCGCTTGAGTTGATTATCCCGTCTGAAGGTATTGGCTGGGAAATCGAAGCCACTGCAATCTTGAACACTACAAAGAAAATGGCAGCCGCGAAGAAGCTGGTTGATTGGTCTATCACCAAAACCGCTAACGAGTTGTATAACCAAGGCTATGCGGTAGTTGCTTACCCTGGCGTAGCAAAACCGGTTGAACACTTCCCTGCGGAAGTTGGCGAGAAAATGATTAAAAACGACTTTGAGTGGGCCGCCAAAAACCGCGACAAGATCCTGTCGGAATGGCAGAAGCGTTATGACTCCAAGTCAGAACCTAAGAGTTAATCAATAAAACATTATTACAAGGTGGGAGTGTATTTAGCGATAGATGCACCTACCCACTGCACAGCACAGTTATCAAGAGTTCTCATACTCTGCACCATGATGGATCTGGCAGCATCGGTATGAGTTGGGCAGCGCCCTCAACGAATGTTGAAGTCTCTGCCCTGTTTTAATTTTCATCTCACATTAGGAGTTTGAACGATGGCCTCTCTTTTTTCGCGTTTAAACATATTTTTATCTTTGAACAAGCGGTTACAACGACCTTTAAGTATGATCTCATCGTCAACAGTCTCTGTTTCCGCCCCGGCTTTTCCAAGCGCTAAACGATCATCTGGGCATCAAACATCAAGCAAGCAATCGTCAGATAAGCCAGGCGCGGGTAACCAGGGGACTCATCGAACTTCCTCCCAACCTCAAGCGTGTTCTTCAGATATTCCGGTGAAGAGTGTTGAATTGAAAAAGAGTGTCGAATTGAAAAAGAGTGTCGAATTGAAAAAGAGTGTCGAACTGACTGGCATCAACAAGTATTACGATGATTTTCATGCGTTGAAAAACATCAACCTAACCATCAATGATGGCGAGTTTATCAGTTTCTTAGGGCCTTCTGGCTGTGGTAAAACCACGCTACTGAGAACCATTGCCGGACTGGAAGTCTGCAATGAGGGCACGATTGTTCTTTCAGGCAAGGAAGTCACACACAAACCGGCGCGTCAGCGTGACTTTGGTATCGTATTTCAATCCTATGCGCTGTTCCCTAATTTAACGGTTTCAGAAAATATTGGTTATGCGCTGAAATCTCGCAGTATGGCCAAGAAAAACATTCAGACACGTGTTGATGAATTGGTGGCTCTAGTGGGATTAGATCAATTGGCAGACCGCTATCCTGTCCAATTATCCGGTGGACAGCAACAACGCGTGGCATTAGCTCGTGCGTTAGCTCCGAACCCTAAACTGTTATTACTGGATGAGCCGCTATCGGCACTGGACGCCAAGGTTCGTCATAATCTACGACAAGAGTTAAAAGATCTTCAGAAGAAAACCGGCATCACCACCATCATGGTGACACACGATCAAGAAGAAGCCTTAGCCATTTCAGACCGAATTGCCGTATTGAATCACGGAGAAATTGAGCAAATCGGTACTCCGGACGAGATCTACTCAACTCCCGCGACTGAGTTTGTTGCGGAATTCGTCGGCACCATCAATCGTATGACGTTACCTGACGCTGAAAGCACACTGATTGTTCGTCCGGAATGGATCGAGGTATTTAATACCCCCAACGAGCAGCGAATGTCCGGAGTGATCGACAGCATGGAATACCGTGGCGCGACCACTCGCCTGACCCTGACACCAGCGGATCAGAGCATTTCATCAGAGTCCGTGCTGGTGGATGTAGCAACCCCCTACTGTAAAAAAATGAGCTTTGAGACAAACCAACCAGTGTGGTTTGAAATTGCTCATAAAGATTTATGCAGTGCTCAGCATTAATTCGAAGAATGCGCTAATTACTAAGACGTTTGGAAAGCCATGTTATCTACTCATTCCCCCCTAGTCTCAAAGCCTAATCGTTTCGCTGAGCTAATGACGCTTGATAAAGAATCGATCATTAAACGTGTTTGGCTACTGCTACTGCTTGCTACCTTACTCACCTGTTTAGTCTTTCCGTTGTACAGCTTGCTGGTTCACAGTGTTGAAGACAAAAGCGGTCAGTTCATTGGTCTTCAAAACTTTGTAAGC
The DNA here is from genome assembly GCF_030159995.1 of Litoribrevibacter albus. Classification (NCBI taxonomy): domain Bacteria; kingdom Pseudomonadati; phylum Pseudomonadota; class Gammaproteobacteria; order Oceanospirillales; family Oceanospirillaceae; genus Litoribrevibacter; species Litoribrevibacter albus. Next base: position 11,037 of record NZ_BSNM01000009.1, read on the forward strand.
TACCTCAGCAATCCGGCTTTGACCTATTCCATCACCAACACCTTGTACCTCGGGTTTATTGCCACAGTTATCGTTATTGCCCTGGCTTTCACCACGGCCTGGTGTTTCACCCGCTCGAACATGCCTGGTAAAACTTTATTTAAGGGCATTGCTTATATCCCGCTGCTTACACCGTCTCTGCTGTCTGCAATCAGTTTGATCTATTGGTTTGGCAACCAAGGGGTGTTAAAAGAGTTCTGGCCCTTCGAATCTATCTATGGGGTATCAGGGATTGTCTTTGGTATTTCATTCTGGGCCTTTCCTCATGCTCTCATCATTCTTACTACGGCGTTAAAACAACAAGATGCCCGACTCTATGAAGCCAGTGAAGTGCTGGGTGCCAGCCCGATCAAAACCTTCTTCACGGTTACCTTACCGGGCTGCAAATACGGATTAATTTCTGCCACCGCAGTGGTCTTCACACTCGTCGTGACAGATTTTGGTGTCGCAAAAGTCATTGGAGGTCAATACAACGTCTTAGCGACTGACATCTATAAGCAAGTGATCGGTCAACAGAACTTCTCGATGGGCGCAGTGGTGAGCATCATGTTGCTGATACCAGCCCTGATTACCTTCATCGTCGATCAATGGGTTCAACGCAAACAGCAAACCATGTTTGACAGTAAATCCGTTACTTATCAACCACACTCATCCAGCTACCGCGATGGTTTTGCTTTTCTATACTGCACGCTGTTATCAGTGATTATTCTTGCCATCATCGGTATGGCGGGATATTCATCACTGGTGACCTTCTGGCCTTATGATTTAAGCCTGTCATTCAACAACTACCAATTCAATATGATGGACGGAGGTGGCTGGGGCGCGTATCAGAACTCTCTGATCATGGCGACCGGCACCATGATTTTAGGGACCGCGTTTATTTTCCTGTCTGCTTACGCCTGTCAGAAGATTGAAGTCTGGCCGATCGTTCGTAAAGCCATTCACATGCTGTCTGTCATTCCTGCGGCCGTCCCTGGTCTGGTGCTTGGTTTGAGCTACATTTTCTTCTTCAATCAGGTGAACAACCCGTTGAATGTTATCTATGGCACCTTTGTAATCTTGATGATTTCCTCGGTTGTGCACTTCCTGACAGTGGGTCATCTCACAATGGTGACAGCGTTTAAACAACTGCCGGGAGAGATCGAATCGGTATCCGAATCATTAAAAGTGCCATTCTATGTGACGCTTGGCCGAGTCACCTTACCCATGACGATTCCAGCTATTCTAGAGGTAGGTATCTATCTATTTGTGAATGCGATGACGACCGTTTCTGCTGTCGTCTTCCTATACAGTGTCGATACCATGCTGGCGTCCGTTGCCGTCTTGAATATGGATGACGCTGGCGATACAGCGCCAGCGGCTGCGATGGCGATGCTGATTTTCGTCAGTGCCCTTGGCGTAAAACTTCTTTACAGCCTGATCAGTCAGGTCATTATCTCCAAGACACAGACCTGGCGAACTAAGTAGTACCTTTTTCCTATCTTTCAACGCTTGAATCGTCATTTCCAGATACCTCTTATAACATTCACTCTGTTGAGAGGTATCTGGTCTATCCTCTTAAGTATTCTTGTCAAAAGTACTGATATCCAAGTACTAGTATCAAAAGTACTCGAATCAAAGCGCAGTCCCCTATTTGAACTGAATTTGAACCGCCATTCATTTAAGACATCGGAGTCACTATGAACAGCACGCATCTGAAGCACCTTCTGCTTATTTCATCCTTGGTCGGGGCTTCAAGCCAAGCAATTGCCGAGGAACCAGGCACCTTCTACATCAACCCAGCCATTGGCTACCAAACGTTCGACGAAGATCGCTATGCCGACGACACCGTGACAGCGATTTTAGGGGGCGAATACGTGTTAACTCGCAATTGGGGTGTCGAAGCCACTTACATGCTTTCAGAACCTGATGGTCAAAACGGCGGTGAAGATGCTGACCTTGATCAGATACGACTGGGCGCGCTGTATTACCTGCCTGAAACCGGCAACTGGAAACCTTTCCTTGGTGCCGCCATTGGTGAAGCCCAGTTTGAATACGACCATTCAGATCACGTAGAAACACAACTACACCTGGGCGGCGGAGCACGCTATGCATTCAATGACGACTGGTCGGCCCGACTGGAAGCTCGTGCGATCAACAGCCTCGATGAAGAAGATTGGGACGCATTACTTAGCGTCGGTGTCAGCTATGCCTTTGGCGGCTCTTCAAGCATGAGATCCGAACCCGCACAATCAGAACCGATGAAATCAGAACCGGCTCAAAAAGAAGCAATGGCCGTAGTAGCAGTCGTAAAAGACTCAGACGGAGACGGCGTTACTGATGACATGGATAAGTGCCCGAATACGCCTGCCGGTGTCGCAGTAAATAGCTCGGGTTGTCCGCTGGATTCAGACGGCGATGGCGTCTATGACTATCAGGATCAATGCCCTGCCACACCGGCTGGTGCCCCCGTTGACAGTAAAGGTTGCCCGTTAGATTCAGACAACGATGGTGTCCCGGATTATAAAGATCAATGCCCAACAACCGCCGCTGGCGTGGACGTTGATGAGAAAGGATGTCGAGTACCGCTGAAACAGACGGTTTCTATTAATCTTGCCATTAACTTCGCAAATAACTCAGCGGAAGTTCCTCAATCCGCCTATGGCGAGATTAAGCGTGTGGCCGATTTCATGAAGAAACACACCACAACCAAAGTGACCATTGAAGGCCATACGGACGACCGAGGCAGTGCAGCATACAATAAATCCTTGTCTCAACGTCGTGCGGATTCTGTTATGGCCATTTTAACAGGCACCTATAGCGTGGAAGCAAACAGGGTGAATGCCATAGGCTACGGTGAAGAGCAGCCGATTGCAGACAACAGCACTGCTGCGGGTCGGACAGAAAACCGTCGTGTTGTTGCTGAGATTAAAGAAACCGTGGTTCAGTAGTCTCAATTCATCATTGATAAATAACACGAGATAAATAAAAGAGAGCCAGTGTATTCTGGCTCTCACTCTTCACTCTTCACTCTTCACTCTTCAAGCGTATTTAGACAAACAAATATCATCCTTTCTAATCCTAGATCTCCACCCTAAGTAGGAACCCCATCTTCACCACACACCGTATGCTGAAAAATAAAAAGTGGTGAAATCATGTTCTACATTAACCTCAACGATACCGGCTATTTCAGAAGCCTTGCTTTGCTCTCTCTGTTAGCAACTTTGCTGACAACTGCCTTGAACGTGCAGGCAAGTTCTTCAATAACCCCTTCTATAGCAACACAAACCAAACGAACCATGTGCCTCTATGACATGATTGGTCAGAACGGCCCGATGAGTCAGATAATGACGGACTACCAAACGCAAGCATTGCAATGGGGTGTTCAACTTGAGTTCAAACATTACGCCAGTGATCGATTGGCGTTGGAAGATTTTCAATCAGGGTATTGTGATTTAGTAAACTTGCCCGGTATTCGAGCACGCAACTTTAATCATTTCACAGGTTCACTGAACGCCATTGGCGCCATCCCGGACTACCAACATCTAAAGTTGATCTTGGACACACTATCTTCGCCCAAAGCTGCGAAGTTTATGCAACAGGAGGACTATGAGATCGCAGCCATCGTTCCAACAGGCGCGCTCTTTGGGTTTGTCATCGATAAAGCGTTTAGCAACCCTGATGCACTTACCGGAAAAAAAATAACTGTTTTAGACAACACCCCGGAAACAAATTATTTAATTGAACAAACCGGCTTAATCCCTGTGCCTTCTACCCTCAACAACGCCATTCAGAAATTCAACAACCATTTGGTGGACATGACAGGCGCACCCGCCGCTGCCTATGAACTGCTGGAAATGAACAAAGGGCTGGAACCAGATGGCGGCATCATCAATTGGCCTTTGCATCAAAGCACCATGCAACTAGTCATACGCTCGTCGAAAATGCCTGAATCGTTTGGTCAGCATTCCCGAAGCTATGTTCAGAAACAGCTTGAGCACAGCTTTAATGTACTGAATGTCTTTGAACAAAACATCCCAGCCAAGTACTGGATTCAAGTCGATGCTCAGATCAAGGAACAGTGGAATGAAAAGCATCGCCTCTCTCGTATTCACCTCAGAAACCAAGGTATTTACAACACCACCGCCCTCACCTTATTCAGAAAAGTGCGCTGTAAATTCAACCCTACAATGGCCGAATGCTCTGCAGATAACAAAGAATGACGAACACTCACTGGTCAGGGGAGCAGACCGACACTCCCTCTGCGTTACACACGAATAAAACACCACAATCGATGACCATTAAGATCGCCCGGTTTCTGCTGAATATTATTGGCGGGCTTGCGCTCTGTTGTGTGCTAGTGATTGGTATCGCCAGCGGACTGCAAGAACGTATTTACAATTTAGGCACTTATCTGTGGCCGACCTATTCTGATCTGACACTTTCACAAGAGACCCTGTCGTCCACTGAATTAGCAAACATACCCTGCCAGTCCGTAGAACGAACCAGCGATGAAGACCTGCAACTACTGGATGATTTACTACTGGATGATTTACTACTGGCTGATAACTCATTTGATACCCCGCTTGATGATCCTATTGATAAGGCACTGGACAAGGCCCAACAAGAACCTACTCCGGAACCAACTCTGGAACTAACTACCGAAGCGTGTTCAGACACATTGGTTCAGAGTCATGGGGATCGAAAAAACACTCAAGCCCCTCAAACCATCGCACTTAGAATCAAAGGCGTTGAACAAAGCCTGCAATCCCTTAGCTTATGGTTAACAGGTCAGCAATCACACATACTTTCGCTGTTTATATTGGTCTGTTTGCTGTCCGCTACTCTTCATCAAAAACACCTGTCATTGGCACCGGACGACCAACGATCCAGAACATCTCTCAGTGCTCAAATCCTAAGTAATCTGTTGATCTGCTACGCCTGCTATGAATATGCAATGCATCTTATGGGCAGAAACTTTCTCAACGACAATGTGTATGCCTATCTGATCCTTTCTCTGGGATTTGGATTAAATCTTCTGCTATGCCTTTACTATCTAGTTACAAGAAAGTCAGGAGAACAGCGAGACACCCAGAGCAAAGGTTTCCTTCAAGCCCTAAAGTCCATTCCTATCTATAGTTGGATGATTCTTCTTTCCGTCTTGCTCGATAAGGAAAGAACAGACCACGAACTGGCGTTATTGATTGGTCAAATCTATGAAATGCCAATGATCTATTTACAAATTGGCCTCTACATTTGGTTAGGTATGCTCATCAAACACAGCAACCTAGCCGAGGTTCTGATCACACTGCTATTAAGTCTTATTCGAAACCCATTGGCCGTTGCCTTCGCAACCGTTGCATTTATGGCCATACCCACTGCGTTCACGGGCGCCTCAGGAATCATCATTCTAGCAATGGGCGGTTTGGTGTATCAGAGCCTAAAGAAACTCCCTCTGCGGAGACAATTCATCCTAGCCATCACTGCCATGACCGGCAGCACAGGCGTGGTTTTATCCCCGAGCCTACTGATCGTTGCCATCGCCTTTTTGAACAAAGAAGTCACCACCAATGAGCTGTTTTATTGGGGCGGCTGGGTATTCTGCTTAACATTAAGCTTATTGATAGTGATTACAAAACTGTTGCCCGGCCCCATGCACGTCCAAGCACTCAACAGAACAAACAACCAAACACTCACTGAACCGAAACGCACACCCGCATCCTCCGTAATCAAAGATTGCATCCCGTACCTATTAATAAGCGGGGGCATCATCCTTGTTTTACAGCTTGTGCTTGGACTCTCGTTTAATGAATTCACCGCCCCCTACTTCCTTTTGTTATTGATGCTGGGGGTTGTCTGTTTAGAAAGGCGTCAAGATAAAACACCGCACGTTTCAGCAGCAAAAGTGACCGAGCCCATCCCTCAAAACAAATTCAGGAACGCATTCTCTGAAAGTTTCGAGCACAGCGGCGCAATTCTGCTCGTAATGCTTTGCTCCTACTCGCTCGGTAATACCTCGTTCGACCCCGGCTGGCTCAACCACCTACCCATGAATGGATTATCTATGGTGAACACGCTGTGTGCGCTAGTGATCGTGCTCATTGTCATCGGCATGATTCTCGACCCCTTCGGCGCACTGATTTTGGTGAGCATGACTCTCGCCCCTTTCGCCTACGAACAAGGCATCAATCCCATCCACTTCTGGATGATCACACTCGTAGCGTTTGAGCTGGCGTATGTGACACCTCCGGTGGCGATGAATCACCTGCTGACGCGACAACAAGTGCCTGCGCGGGAATGGGCTCAGCTGGACTTCATTGATTCAGAAAAAACAGACTCGGGAATAAGACACCTCTACCTAAAACATGAACGAGTCATATTGCCGATACTGGTATTAGGAACATGCCTGCTGATAGTGACCTTCATGCCCCTGCTGTTTGTCAGTTAGGGGGTTATTTAGATGCTGAGCCTAATCCATAGCGGGACTTAATCTCATCGAGCCGACCAGACGCCTTGAGCTGACTGATTCCCTGATTAACAATATCAACCCATTTAGCTGAGTATGGATTCGTAACACCAAATCCAATATTTAGTGGCAGAGCCGTGTTTAAGCAACCTGCATTCCGAATATGATTTCTGGCGTTGCCACCAACCTCATCCATCAAATGCGCCATGACCGACTCATGCTCAATGAGAACGTCGATTCTTTCAGCAAGCAGCATCTGAACATTCGTTAAACCAGCCGTCTCACCAACCCTGACATCCAGCTGTTTTGACTGATTAGAGCTATTCTTGGCAACGTATTCGTCAAACTCACCATCGTCATACCCGTAACTATCAATAATCGACACAGTTACCGCCGGAAGCGATTCAATACCTTCAAACCGCCAGTCGTCATTGATATGAGTATAAAAACAGGCACGAGACGCAACAATTGTCTCACTCATAATTAACTGATCGGTAATTGCCGGCGCGTAAATACCATCAACTTGCCCCTTAGCCACCAACATCATGGCCCGGTTCAACGGCATTAGCGGAGACTCTAACGCTATATTCGCCTGCTTAAAAACCTCATCCGCCACATCGACCAAAAGCCCGCCGGTTATGCTTTGATCATCACCACAAATAAACGGACACCAAATATCGGAGGAAATCGAAACTGACTCCTGAGCGAACACAGTATCCGGTGCGCTTTGGAGAGCAAACCCAAGTAAAAGACATAACACCCGGCTAACATAAACGTTATCCTTCATTGAATGACTTCCGTTTTTACTTAATGGATACAATTAGCAACCGGACTTACCTCGTTCAACCGCATAGGCAGCCCCGCCAATATTGCCCCGTCCATTGGCTTGAAGGTAAATGGGGAATGCGCCTTGCTCCCCTCTGTCGGTTTTGTAAGTTAAATAGGTGATTGAATTTAAGGTTTGAACGTCCCAAATACCTGTCACCGTGTTATTGGATGCGCCTCCCGCTGTCCCCGGCACAGACCAACTTCCCTCTTTGTAATAGGAATAACGCCCATTCCGAAAAAAGTTGATAATCGTCAATGTGCTGTTTGAGCTTATGGCGGAACCAGAATAAGACGTTAGCCGAGAACCAGCCAACCCTGATTTCCATTGATCAACAATGGAATCAGCATTGGAGAGGAAAGACGCTAAGAATAGAAGAACCACACACAACACTTTTTTCATAGCTACACACTCTGAAAATAAGCCCGAACGACGTACTACTAACTGTAGCAGTGTGTGGTGAGTGATGTCGGAAGTCACAGGCTTTTAAGCCTAATAGCCTCCGATCCTAATGTAAGCGCTCAATTAACAGTTATGCATTTTTCTACTGCTTAACGTAGAGCCAATAAATAAGGACAGGTAATACAAACTCTAAGACCATTGCAGGAACCAAAATGCTGGCAGGATTACCAATGGTCAACGTCGATATCAATCGGCCAACGCCGCCTAAAAAGAAAAATAATGCAATGAACGGGATGAAGAAAAACTGAGTGTCGATATTACGGGCAACCCAAAAACAAAATACGCCAAAAGCAACCCAATAAATTGAGAAAAATCTCAATTCGTTATCCACGGTTGCTTCGACAGAACCTAAAGAACCAGGCACTGCGGCAGCGCCACCAATCACAACATTTAACCCAGTAATCAGAGCTACTGCGGATATTGCATAGAGAAGATATTTCAATGTTGATTCCATTCGTATTGCATCCTTGTAGATATTTTTTCAGAGCAAGCACTTTAGATGCTAACACCATAGAAATTAGTCAAACGATTAATTTGTTCTGGATGTTGATTCAACAATGGGCTTATCAACATCGCTTCTTTACCACCTTGTTTCAAAGTGCTAATTACATCAACTGGATTACTGTATTTACGAAGAAAAGGCATTCCATGCGCCTTAAAGTAACAGAGCATTCTTTCGGCCGAAGATTTAGCTTCCGTAGCGCTAGTTACAGAAAAGCGTTTCTGCCCAACACCCTCAATGTTGCCAAGCTCTGCACCAACGATACAAATATTCTCTTTGCCTGATTTAAACTCTACAGCAACGTCAGCCACAGCATCAAAGTCATCCAAATGATTAATACAATTTATATGAAAAAGCCAAACAACACCTTCTTCAACCCTCTTAAATTGGCGCTGGCTTTTCACAAACCTCCAATCAGGTAAAAGAACCTTAAGTTCATCTATAAATATGTTTTGTAGTTCCGAGGCTTTCATAGCACGTAATACTTCTAACAAGGTTTTTATCTTTATTACTGGAGTCAAGGAAAAAGCTCATAGTCCAATTAGCTTTTTTTGACACCGTTTTCAACAACGGTTATCCATTTACTGTACGCGTCTTTAGCTTTTGTATCCATTACAGGTGTACTTTTATTAAATACCTGCAACATCCCCTGAACTGCTTTTGCCAAAAAACCTGAAGAATACTGAATAGCAATACTCATTAGACCAATGCTCTCGGGGCTTCCCGCCTTAAAGTCTACAATTTGCATAACTGAAAATGGATGGGTATGAACATGTGAAGATAAATGCATAGTAACTACATCTCGAAATTCATGGGATACACCAGCCTCTTCATTTCTTTGTCTTTGAGTAAGATGATAAGGTTGATAATTTCCCTTTTCGATATCTTTTCTTAGGCCTTTAGAGCACATATCTAAGTGATTATGAGCAAGGAGCTTAGATTTTAAGTTATCAACTTCTCGTTCAGTGTGTTTTACCCTAGGGTCTGTACTACCAATTTTTGAAAGCATATTAAAACGCCTAGCTTCAGCATGTAGTTTCCAAAAAATTAATCGAAATTCCTTTTCTTGATTATCTATGTTGGCAAGGGCTATATATGAAAGGGCGTCAAATGATTCTATCAGTGCTCGAGCTAGACAATAGCTAGAAGAAATATCCCATAACTCTTGTTGTTTATTTGTTTCTATTGACGGTGATATTTTTATAAGAGTCACCGCATGGCACAACAATTTCACAAAAATTCTTTCACCATAAACGTCATTTTTACAACTTGGCTGTTGGCCCACAAGCGAATTCACAAATTTTTCAGCAAAAGACAAGATCGCCTGAAACTCTTGTAAACATTCGGCGTATCGTTGAAATTCATTATTCATATTCAAACATACCATTTATTCATGGAACTCTTTCCAAATCAACAAACACAAAAAAGCCAGCACACTGTGCTGGCTTTCATAACATTCAGATCCGTTACGATCTTAGCCTTTAGCTTGAATCAACGCGCGTCTTGCTTCGTTAACGCCTTCTGCCGCTTGTTTGATTAAGCTTGGGCCTTCGTAGATGAAGCCGCTGTAGATTTGAACCAAGCTTGCACCGGCTTCGATTTTGGCTGCTGCGGTTTCTTTGTTGGTAATGCCACCCACACCGATGATTGGTAGTTTGCCATTCAACGCTTTAGCCAATTTCTCTGTAACCTCGGTCGAAGATTCAAACACAGGCGCACCACTCAAACCACCCTGTTCGTTGCCATATTGCAGGTGCTCAACTTTATCACGAGCGATGGTGGTATTAGTTGCGATTACACCATCAATTTCGTGTTTCACAAGCGTTTCAGCAACCCATTCGACACCAGCATCGTCCATGTCTGGCGCAATTTTCACCGCAATCGGTACATAACGGTTAGTTTTGCCAGCCAGTTTGGTTTGTTCTTCTTTAACGGCAATGATCAGTGATTCAAGCGAGTCACCCATTTGCAGGTCACGTAACCCAGGGGTGTTTGGAGAAGAAATATTCACCGTCACGTAGGTCGCATGGTCATAGACTTTTTGCAGACATTTCACGTAGTCACTGTTGGCGTCTTCGACTGCTGTATCGAAGTTCTTACCAATGTTGATGCCTAACACACCTTCAAACTTGGCTTTTTGAACACGATCAACCAGATAATCAACGCCTTTGTTGTTGAAGCCCATGCGGTTGATGATGCCTTGTGCTTCAGGCAGACGGAACATACGAGGCTTCGGGTTACCTGGCTGAGGTCTTGGTGTCACCGTTCCAATTTCAATAAAACCGAAACCAAGCGCGGCCAAACCATCAATGCAGTCACCGTTCTTATCCAAGCCAGCCGCCAGGCCAACCGGGTTAGGAAACTCAATGCCCATTGCATCCACTGGGTTGAACGGAATGTTCTGGTTCATTAAGCCAGCAATCCCCATTCGACTCATCGCTTGTAAGCCTTCCAGCGTCAATTCATGAGCAGTTTCCGGGGACAGTTTAAACAACAGTGAACGCAAAGCGGGATATATCATCAACGTATCCTAAAGGGTGAATTCAAATTGTGCGCTATTTTAGCCAGATTCGAGTAATTTTTACATGCTGGAAGCGGAATAACTCGAATTTTTAAAGGGATTTCTACTGGGACGAATGATGGCTATTTAGATTGTAGACGCTCAATGCGATCAAACTTGCCGTCTGGCTTGAAAAATATGCAAAACGTACCTTGTATGCCGCTACGTGTTACAAAAGGCTGAAGAATATTTGCCGGAAAGCGCACCGATCGACCGTCAATGCTGGTAGCTAAAACTGTACGAGCAGATCCGGTATACCAATAGGTATACTCTTCCGGCGAAATATTTAAATTGACTATGATGTGTTTAGACCCGTTCATGGGCCTAAACATTACTATAGAAATTTCAAAAAATTAATATCTGAAGTGTAAAAACGTTGGTCATACCAACGTTTTTACCCAGACCCTACACATGAGCCAGATTACTTAACTCCCTCATGGCAACAGTGAACATTGCCAGTTCAGGATTTTCGGTGTTTCTTACTTCATTCAGCAAGGTTAACCAGCGTTGAACCATAGGGCTGCTTTCATCGAACCAATTAACGAGACACATTTTCACATCGCTTTCCGGCCCTTCGGCCACCTGGCAATTCATAATATGAATCAACAAGGCTTTTTGCTGCCAGTCCATGTCATCCATCAATGCTTCTCTGGCAAGCCCTTGCCAATGGTTCGTCACTTCCAAACCATTAACCTGCTGAATGAACCAATGAAGCCCCAGTTTTTCACGCAATTTGAAGAAGAGCCCTGCCGTGGTATCGACATCGGTATTGGTATCACGTGCTGCATCACAAATTGTCAGAGCTCCGTAAAGCGATGGCGTGCCAGTCACAAACCGAGCTAAATCTTCTGGGACACCCGAGTCGATAAACTCTTGTTTCTGCGTCATCCACTCATCGCGTACGGTATCGCTGAGATGATCGTCGAGATGATCAAAGAGCGAGTCCATTACCGGACGGTAAGTATCAACGATTTGCTCCAATGGCTGCTCAAGATTGGTGTTGCGAAGGAACCAGCGAGTGGCTCGTCGAATCAAGCGCATCAAGCGTTCATGACAGACAAACTGCATTTTGCTGTTCACCTGATGATCCAACTTATCAATGGCCAGCCACCATTCTCTTAGACGGAATACATCACGAGCAACAATAAAGGCTTTGGCGATTTGCCCATCCGGTAAGCCTGTGGAGTTACGCATACGATGAACAAACAGATCGCCCATCAGATTCACAATTTCGTTCGCAAGCTGGGTTGCAACGATTTCGCGGTTCAAGCGTAACGACATGATTTCTTCAAAATACTTATGTCGAAGGCGTACAGGGAACTCACGCAGTGCTTCTTTCAGCACATACGGATCATCCAAACCTTCTGCATCAGACAAGGTATCTTTCAATTCATTCTTGGCGTAAGAAATCAGTACTGACAGCTCAGGACGAGTGAGACCAATCTCTTGTCTACGCCGCTCATCCAACACTTCATTGTTTGGTAAGAACTCAAGGTCTCTGTTCAAACGCCCAGAGTCTTCCAGGTGCGAAATAAAACGCATGTATTCATTGATCTTGGCAAAGTTGCGTTGCGATGCATTCGATATTGAGGTGGCCTGACGGTAGTTATTTTTTAATACCAGATCCGCCACTTCGGCCGTCATATCGACCAGCATGTCGTTACGCTGTTTAAGTGTAAGCTCGCCCTTCTCCATGAGGTGTTGCAATAGAATTTTGATATTTACCTCGTGGTCAGAACAATCCACACCACCGGCATTATCAATGGCATCGGTGTAACAGGCACCGCCATTCAATGCGTATTCAATACGGCCACGCTGGGTAAAGCCGAGGTTGCCCCCTTCCCCAATCACTTTTGCTCTTAAATCCTTACCATTGATTCGTAAGGAATCATTAGCACGATCACCCACCTGCGAATTGGTCTCTTCAGAGGATTTCACATAGGTGCCGATACCTCCGTTCCAGAGCAAATCCACTTCTGCTTTTAACAGATGCTGGATCATATCGTTTGGCGCCAAACGATCTGCAGTGATGCCGAACACTTCCTTCATTTCAGGTGTGATCTTGATCCACTTAGCCGAACGGGAATAAACACCGCCACCTTGAGAGATCAGGTTGGAATCGAAGTCTTCCCAGGTTGAACGAGGCATATAGAACATACGTTCACGTTCTACAAAACTCTTTTCCGGGTCTGGATGCGGATCAATGAAGATGTGCATGTGGTTAAATGCTGCCACCAACTTAATGGCTTTTGAACGCAACATGCCGTTACCAAACACGTCCCCGCCCATGTCACCGATACCGACCACGGTAATGTTGTCTGTTTGAACATCGATGCCACGCTCACGGAAATGTCGCTGAACAGAGACCCAAGCGCCACGGGCAGTAATGCCCATTTTCTTATGGTCGTACCCGTCGGAGCCGCCCGAAGCAAAGGCATCGCCCAGCCAGAAGCCGTATTTAATGGCAATGGCATTGGCAATATCAGAGAAGGTCGCAGTGCCTTTGTCCGCTGCCACAACCAGATAGGTGTCGTCTTCATCCAAACGGATTACATCTTTAGGTGGAACAACGTTCCCCTCCACCAGATTGTCCGTCACATCCAACAGGCCACTAATGAACTGCTGATAACACGCAACGCCTTCATTTTGGAATTCTTCACGACTCATGGAAGGCGTTAGGCGCTTAGCGATGAAGCCACCTTTCGCACCTGCCGGAACAATCACTGAGTTCTTAACCTGCTGAGCTTTAACCAGACCAAGCACTTCGGTTCGATAATCTTCCAGACGATCCGACCATCGCAGGCCACCACGTGCTACACGACCACCGCGTAAGTGAACCCCTTCCACACGAGGCGAATACACAAAGATTTCAAACAATGGCCTAGGAAGTGGCATGTCAGGAATCAGGGCCGGTGAGAATTTGAAGGATAAATACGGACGCGTACGCCCTTCTTCATCCTGAACATAAGCATTGGTCCGCAAGGTCGCAGAGATCAATTCGATATAGCGACGCAAGATGCGATCTTCGTTCAGGTTTGATACGTCTTCCAACTCCTTCAGAATTTCTTCACGTAGGCACTCTGCTTTTTCTTGATCCGCTAATTCAGGATTAAACTTGGCCTCAAACAGCTCAACCAGTTTTTGAACCAAACACTGATGATTGGCTAACGTAGAGCTAATGTAGGTTTGTGAGAAACCAAAACGAATTTGCTTCATATACGAAGCGTAAGCCCGAAGCATATTCACCTGGAAGGTATTCAACCCGGCTTTTAATACCAACTCGTTGAAGGTATCACTGGCCAGCTCACCTTCCCACACTCGGAAGATAGTTTCTTCAAAGTTCTCACGAACTAACGGGACATCCAGTTCGTAATCTTCTTTAGTCCGCATACGGAAATCATGTAGCCAAACAATATCTTCATCTTTTGGATGAATCTTGTATGGATGCTCGCCCAGCACATGAAGTCCCATTTGTTCGAGAACTGGCATCACATCAGACAATGGTAACGGGCTGTTGCGTTTAAACAAACGCAAACGTAACTGATGATCTTCGTCTTCTGGTGATCGATAGAAGCTCAGCGCCAAAGGCTTGCCTTCATCCAACTCGTGAATGTGTTCGATGTCCGCCACAGCGGTACGCGGTTGGAAATCGGATTTATAACCGGCACGGAAGGCTTCACCAAAGCGAAGAGACAGCGCACTGCCCTTCTCTTCACCAAACTGATCTACCAGAGCATGTTCCAGATCGTCTTCCCAATCTGAACACGCACGAATCACTTTTTGTTCTAGTTCTTGATGATTCGGCTTAGCGCGGTTGGTTGAATCCAGACGAACAATGAAGTGAGTACGAGCCAAGATGGACTCAGAGAAATAGGTGGTAAATTCGATGTCCGTAGCGTTGTGTTCTTCCACCAAAATATTCTGAATGCGTTCACGTAACTCAGTTGAGTACAAATCTCTCGGCATGTACAACAAGCAGTTCGCAAACATTCCGAAGCGCCCTTGCCGAACGAATAAACGGATTTTGCGACGCTCGCGAATTTGAAGCACGCCTACTGCGATCTCACCCAGCTCTTTTACACTGGATTGAAACAGCTCATCACGAGGGTACACAGCCAGAATACGCAACAACATATTACGTTCTTGCATATTGCCATGTTCAACAAACCGATCGCAGATGCTGTCGACTTTATTCCGCACAATAGGAATAGAAGACGGGTCCGCCGTATATACTTCAGAGGTATAAACCCCCAGGATACGAGCCAAGCCTGTCAAATTACCCTCTTCATCAAATCGTTTAACGATGAGGTAATCAGGATACGCTGGGCGATGGATATGTGAACGAACACCGGACTTTAGGAATTGCAGTACTGGGCTACCATAGACTTCCTTAAGGTCCTTACCTAAACAGAATTCAATTTCGGCTTCGTCCCGGCGATAGTGCTTTAACAAACCAAACTGATTACCACGTTGACGCTTCAGACTATTGCTCTTCTCGTCGAAGCTGAATTCATCATAGCCAAGGTATGTAAAGTGATTGTTATCCAACCATGAAAGGAATTCGCACGCTTCTTTCTGATCTTTTTTAGCCAGCCCTTTCACCGGCTTATTAATCTCTTCAGAAATCGCCAAGACTTTTTCCTGCATGGACTTATAGTCGTGCACACAGGTTTCTACATCTTTAAGAATCTGGGCGAGCGCGTTTTGAAGTTCGTCTAATTGTTTTTTAGCGGTATGGCGATCGATTTCCAGATGAATAATGACTTCTTTATCGATCTTGTCGTTTTCAGGTCGATTCCAGGACGTCAGTAAATTTTTATTGTCTCGTTTAGTGGCAATCAGGCTGTAATGAATTGAATGAATGGTGATGTGTCGACGATTCAACTCCATACGCATGGAATCAATCATGAACGGCATATTCTGACCTAACACCTGAATAATAGTGTGCGTTGACTGCCAGGCATTCTGTTCATAATCCGGATTAAAGACCCGAATCTTGAAGAGATCATCTTCAAAGTCCTGAATAAACTGCCAGGTATCCAGCACCAAACCATACAAATCAGATGGCTTCAGTGCCTCAATGTCCTCCCTGGGGGCACAGCTGATCAGGTGCTTGCCAAACGCCTCTACATCCTGACCTTTTTTCCCTTGAAGTCGTTCCTGAACAATCTCAGCAAACTTATCCAATGTTCTTTCCACGAATCTTGCTCCAATAAAACGTTATTAAAGTTACAGCAATTGAAACAGGCCAATGTCTAAGCCCATTGATCAACGTTCAACCAATTTCTAAAGGTTAGACCAAATACCCTGATTTAAAAGAAAATTGTTATGAACTAAACGGTTGTAATCTTGGTCACAGTCCTTAAATTAGGGGTATAAATTAGAACCTTTTAGGATTGAGTAAACGGAAATAATTATTCAGTCGATCATTCGTTGATAAAAAGTATAAAGATTCATCTATGTCACAAGCTAATTTCAAAGACGCTCAAAGTTATTTAAGTAACCAAATTCTAGGTCAGGAACAATTAGTTAATCGTTTGCTGATTTGTCTTATCTGTGGTGGTCATTTACTGGTAGAAGGTGCACCGGGGCTGGCAAAAACCAAAGCCATCAAAACGTTATCGGATTTACTGGAAGGAGATTTCCAGCGAATACAGTTCACGCCGGATCTTCTCCCGTCAGATATTACGGGGACAGAGATCTATCGTTCCCAAACCTCGACCTTTGAGTTCCAGAAAGGCCCTATCTTCCATAACCTGGTACTGGCCGATGAAATTAACCGTGCCCCAGCCAAGGTACAGGCGGCGCTTCTGGAAGCGATGGCCGAGAAACAAGTGAGTGTGGGCAGCAAAACTTACCCGCTTGATGACCTATTCATGGTGATGGCGACTCAAAACCCGATCGAGCAAGAAGGCACTTACCCGCTGCCAGAAGCTCAGCTTGACCGTTTCTTACTTCACTGTAATGTGGATTACCCGAATGCCGAGCATGAGAAACAAATCTTGAGATTGGTGCGTGGCGAGCAAACGGCAGACTTCCCTAAACCAGAGACCATGCTGACCAAACAAGCCATCTTCACTGCTCGCAAAGAAATTGCCGAATTGCACATGTCGGATGCGGTTGAGGATTACATCGTCCATTTAACGATGGCAACCAGAACGCCGGACAAATACGATTCGGATCTGGCTCACTGGATTGAATTCGGTGTGAGCCCGCGAGCAACCATCGCACTGGATCAGGTTTCCAGAGCCCATGCATGGTTGAATGGCCAGGACTTTGTTGCTCCGGATAACGTAATGAGCGTGTTACATGATGTTTTCCGTCATCGTCTGCTGCTTACCTACGGTGCTCAGGCAGAACACATAGTTACTGACATGGTAATTGATAGGCTTCTTGACGTTGTACCCGTAGCTTAATGCGATTTTTAGTATGTTAGAGACTCTGTTTAACAAGCGAAAATCTGCAACCGACCGCCCTTCTGACAACGCCAGATCTCATGGTGTGGTGGATGATATTTCCTGCATGGGGGCTTATGCCGACAAGCAAACCTTGCTGCAATTGGCGGCGGCAGGTAGCAAAATCAATCTTGCCAAGGCGACTTATGCGTTAAGTAGGAATTCTGGAACACACCATTCCAACCAGCGTGGTCGGGGCATGGAGTTCATCGAATCCCGTCATTACCAACCGGGTGATGACATTCGAAGCATCGATTGGCGTGTTACTGCTCGTACAGGAAAAACCCACACCAAGGTATTTGCAGAAGAGCGAGAGCAACCGGTTTTTGTGTTGTGTGATCAAAGCCCTTACATGTTCTTTGGCAGTCAGGTGCGTTTTAAAAGCGTTCAGGCGACCAACATAGCAGCACTCATTGCCTGGAGCAGCCTTAAACAAGGTGACCGTTTCGGTGGGGAAATCCTTGGTGAAAACAGTCATTCAGAACTGTTCAAACTGTCACGTAACCGCTCCCGTCTGCTGCAGTTTTTAGAAAAATCTGTGGAAATGAATCATCGTCTGAACAACCACTGTTCAGCAAACTATTCTGCTTTGGCTAAAAAACTTCATCAATTGAAGTACATGGTAACGCCTGGAACGCGCCTGTATGTGCTCTCAGATATCTATGCCTACACACCAAATGCATTAAAAGCGCTGGCACAGCTTTCTGCCCATACCGAAATAACCTTATTTGCAATCAACGACCCGCTGGAAATCGAACCACCGTGCACCGGCCAAACTCGTATCAGTCTTGGCGGACAAGTGATGTCGGTTCTCTTATCCAAGCAACAACAGCAAACCATTGTGAATCACTACCAGAACCATTATCAGCAAGTGGTGAGCTATCTGAATAACTGGAACATTCCGCTTATTTCAGTCAACACCACAGACAATCCGATCGATTTATTTAACACGCGAGCATCTAAACATCGCCTCACTAAGCGTCATCAGGAGGTTGAACAAAGATGAACGGATTGCAATCCGCCAGCCCAACTGGCGCACAGGATTTAACTCAGTTAATTGGTGAAGTGATCGAATCACCCACCATAGACAACGGCCCTTTGGTTTGGCCGCCGGCCATCGGTTGGTGGATTATCACAGCCCTTTTGATCATCGTTTGTATTGTTATCGTGATAAAAACCCGCCAATACCTTCAGAAACGTGCGGAATACAGATTCTTAAACAATGCCCTTGAATCACTGTCAGCACCCGATTCCAGCGCATCATCCGATGAAAAGGCCGAATTCATCCGACAGCTCAACCGAGCCCTGAAAGCCATTTCCATTCAAAAATACGGAGCAGCCCAAGTAGCAGCCTTGTCTGGAAAAGCCTGGCTCCAGTTCCTCGACCAAAGCGGTCAATGCAACCACTTTACCCAAGGTGCAGGCCAAGTGTTTGGTGTTGGCCTGTATCAGAAATCACTGCCTAACGAGCCGGATCTGGAGCATCTGAAAGAACTGTGTGAACAGTGGTGCAAGGAGGTCTGCCAATGATATTCGCATGGCCACTTGTATTCCTTTTACTGCCATTACCCTGGCTTATTTTGCGCTTTCAAACGTCCACCGAAGAACAGCAGCAATCCCCTATTTATATGCCGGGTGCCAGCCAATGGGAATTAACACAAGGTAGAGTTTCCTCTAACGCATCCCAGCGCGTCGATTCCAAGTGGATCATGGCTCTGGTCATGATCAGCTGGTTATTTTTTATTGTTGCCTTGGCGCGTCCTCAGTGGATTGGCGAACCTATTCCCCTTCCTGCGAAAGGCCACGACCTGCTGCTCGCCGTGGACCTATCCGGCAGTATGGATATGGAAGATATGGTCTATCAAAACAAACGTCTCAACCGTTTAAACACCGTAAAACTGGTGGTGCGAGACTTCCTGAAAGAACGTCAGGGAGATCGGGTTGGCTTAGTAGTGTTTGGTGATGCCGCCTTTATCCATACACCGATCACCCGTGATCTTGAATCAGTGAGCACGCTTCTGATGGAAGCACAGGTAGAAATGGCAGGCCCGAACACCGCTATTGGTGATGCCATTATTAAGTCCACTGAAGTGCTGCGTAAACAACCAGAAGATGCCCGCATCATGATTCTTCTTACCGACGGTGCGAATACCGCTGGCGAAATTCAGCCCTTACCGGCCGCCGAGATTGCGGCCAAGCATGGCATTAAGATCTATACCATCGGGATTGGCGCTGACAGTATGACGCGAAGCAGTCTCTTCGGATTACTCAATAACACGGTAAATCCATCAAAAGATCTTGATGAAAAAACATTGAAATCCATCGCGGAACAAACCGCTGGCTTGTATTTCCGCGCGAAAAACCCTGAACAGCTCGAAAGCATCTACCAAAAGATTAATGCCTTAGAACCAATTGATCAGGATGAGCAATTCATTCATCCAGTGAAAGAGTGGTTCTATTGGCCGTTGAGCCTATGTTTTCTTCTATATTTCGCGGCGTTTAGCTTGAAACACTTTGACCAGCTCACGACATGGATTGGTCCATTTCGAAGCTCAACACGCTCCGCTACCAATCAGATTGATCAAAAAGAGGGGCAGATGTAATGGACGCTTTTTTTGACTCATTTCATTTTGCACGCCCGTTATGGTTTCTGGCACTAATACCGGTAGTGGTTGCGATTTACTATTTTTTGAACCAAGTAAGAAGCGCGCAGTTGTGGAGCAAGCATATTGCCCCTGAATTGCTCAGTCAGCTTACCGATAAGCAAAGCGGCTCAGGAAAATCCTACCTCTTTTCCGGTTTGGTGGGCGTACTCCTGACTCTATGCATTGTTGCTTTAGCAGGGCCTTCGTTTGAATCCCAACAAGTTAAAACGTTGAAAACTGACGATACTCTGGTCGTTATTATGGATCTGTCCTTGTCGATGATGGCTCAGGACATGCAGCCGTCCCGACTTCAGCGAATGAAGTTTAAGCTTCAGGATTTACTGGATAAGCGTAAAACCGGCTATACAGCATTGATTGTCTACTCCGGTGATGCCCACGTAGTCGTGCCATTAACCGAAGACGCAGACACCATTAAGCATTTGGCTAAAACCCTATCCCCGTGGATGATTCCATCCAAGGGCAGCCGTTTATCTCGCGCTGTAGAAGAAGCCAATAAGCTGCTTGATGCGTATCCATCCAGTAATGCACGTATTCTGCTGCTGACCGATGAGATCTCCGACCAACAGTTGGATAAGACACTCGCGATATCAAACTACCCTACTTTCGTGATTGGCGTGGGGACCGAAGCAGGCGCACCGATCCCGCTTCCCGATGGCAAACTCTTGAAAGACAATCAACAAAACATTGTGATCACCAAGTTCATAGACGAGCAACCAAAAGCATTGGCAAAGAAAACCGGCGGAATCTTCTCAACCCTCAATGTGGATGATAGCGACATCACTCCGGCCCTTTCTTTTGAGCCAAACCAAAGTGAAACACCCGAAGCGCTGCAACAAATGGCTGCCATTAAAGACTATGGCTATCTGTTATTGATTCCAGCCCTCTTCCTGATGCTTATGTCCTTCCGAAAAGGCTGGTTATTAGCTGTTGGCTTTATTCTGATCAATCCAACGGATGGCTTTGCAGTAACAAGTCAGGCAGAAAGCCCAAGTTATCAAAGTTCCTTGTGGGATGACCTTTGGCTGAATCAATCACAACAAGCCCAGAAAGCCTACGATCAAAAAGACTACGCCACCGCCGCAAAACTGTTTTCAGATCCGCTGAAAAAAGCCGATGCCTACGCCAAAAACAAACAGTGGCAATTAGCGGAAGAGTCCTATCGGGGCCAACCGTCCGCGACCGCTAAATACAATCTTGCCAACGTTCAGGCAGAACAAGGCAAGCTGGATGAGTCGATTCAAAGCTATCAAGCAGCAATTGATGCCGCCAAGCAAGAACACAATCAAACTGTACTAGACCGAGCCAAAAAAGATAAAGCCGCTATTGAAGCGCTGAAAAAGCAACAGGAACAGCAGCAAAATCAACAGAGTAAGGATGGGCAAGAAGGTCAGGACGGACAACAAGACAACAGCGATCAATCCGACCAACAGAGTTCCGACCAACAGAGTTCCGACGGTCAGAACTCCGATCAGCAGTCAGGCCAAGATCAATCGAATGAAGGGCAATCGAATGATAGCCAGTCCAATGAGGGACAGTCAGGCCAAAACAAGGATGAACAACAAGGCGCTAATGGCGATTCAAGCAACAGCAATCAGGATCCAAACAGTGATACTGAGAACAGCCAACAGTCTCAGGGATCGAACAAAAACCAGGACGCCTCGAATCAACAATCGTCCTCTAGTTCTTCTGATGCAGGTCTAGACGAAGAGCAAGCTCAAAGTGCAGCGCAGAAAGCTCAGGCAAACGAAGCGCAAATGCAAGATGGCCCGACAGATGGGCAGAAAGCACAAGGAGCGCAGGCAACGAACTCCGAGCCTTATGACCAGAATGATGTGACAGATTATCAGCAAGGCTCCGCTGTGCAATCAAGCATGGAACCGTCACAAGAAGACATTGAAGAACAGAAATATCAGCAGATACTTCGTAAAGTTCAATCAGACCCTTCGGTCCTGTTAGAAAACAAATTCAGAATCCAGCACTACCAAAGGAATAAACCTGAAAACGAAGCTCAGGTTTGGTAGTAAGAATAAAAATGAAATTATTAAGGTGCACTAAACCTTTTAATATCGGGATACTTGGTAACAACATGCAGAAAACGATAGCGATAATCACATCCCTTCTTTTATCTATGTTCAGTTCGCTGGTCATGGCATTGGATGCCCGTGTGGATCGAACCACATTGCCAGATAACGAAACACTGCAACTTGAACTGTCAGGTTCTTTTAGTGCATTTAACCTGAGTATTGATTTATCACCTCTGGATAAAGATTTTCGGGTGCTCGACAACCGTCGCAGTACTAATATGCAGTACATCAATGGCAATTTCGCGGCTAAAACTACATTAACGGTCACGTTGGAGCCTAAGCGTTCCGGGCTTCTGACGATCCCCCCTATTACCATTGAAGGAGAATCAAGCAAGCCGATCCAACTGAATGTCACCAAAGCAGGCCAAGGGAATGCGGGCGATCCGAACATGCCAGCGCCCATTGACATTGAAGTGACGCTGGACACACCCGACACCTGGGTTCAAGCGCAGATGCTCCTCAAGATAAAGCTGTTTCAATCTGTGGAACTCTACAATCTTGAGCTGTTGGGCGTAAAAGAACTACAACAGATGGGGCTGACCATTGAAAAAATTGGTGAGAACAAGACCTACCAAAGTAAGCGCAATAACGTTACTTACCATGTCACTGAACTAAATTATGTGCTGTACTCTGACACTCCCGGCTCTTTCAAGCTTCCGGAATTCATTTTTGAAGGTCAAATGCCAAGCCGTGCTTCACGCTATGGCAAACGATTAGAAGCCCGTTCAGATGAAATCACTGTTAATGTTAAGGACATTCCAAAAAACTATCCTTCAGCTAACTGGATTCCTGCGAGGGATCTTCAGATTTCAGATGATCTGGCTGATAACATTGAACTGGAATTGGGTGATTCGCTAAACAGAAACCTGGTCGTTTCTGTGTATGGTCAAGAAGCAGCAGTCATCCCTAATATGCCAGAACTGGATTCTGATCTGATAAACGTTTACGCCGACAGCCCGGAGTTGAATAATCAATTGACTCAGGATGGCATGACGGGTGTGCGTATGGACAATATCGCCCTGATTTCTAAAAAACCTGGACGCCTGATACTGCCGGAAATTCAAATCCCGTGGTTTAACACCACAACAGGTAAAACAGAGATCGCAACCCTGCCATCCAGAACCATCACGATCAAAGGCTCGGGGATCAATCAGACTCAACCATCACCAGCCATGCCTGCCGCGCCACAAAATCCTGGTAACTTGGCTCAACCCCCTGCATCCAGTGCCAACAAAGCCGCACAATCTGCGGTTCAAAACGAACCTCAAGTGGTGAAAGAAGATGCTATCCCAGGGTGGTTTTTACTCATCTTTGGTCTGGTGTGTGGCATTGTCATAGTACAAACAGGTGTCATTCTTAGGCTTTATCAGAAAACCCCTGACCTTCCTGATGAACCGGCAGAAACCAATCGTCCTACAGATTGGGATGAATCACTGCCGGATGACTTTGTGGTGTGTTTCCGCATCATACAAAAAGCGTTGCAGGACCATCACTTGACGATTGAATCTCTTCCAGATGAAACCCAATCTCTGATTGATAGATTCCGGGCAACACACTATGGTTCTTCTCAGACCAACGCTTCGTTTACAGACAGTGATAGAGAGCAATTGAGACAACAGCTCAAACAGTTTTTTGAAGCGAAAACAGTGAATGCGCAAGGACCGAGCCTCTACCCTCAGTAACAGTGAATATAGGTAGAGCACAGAAAAGGAAGAAGACTATGGTGAGTGTCTTATTAAAATCCATTGCCCCGGCGGCCATATTGGGTTTAGCGATTAGTGCAAATATGAGCTATGCCACCGATGAGTTTGAACAATTTAAGCAACAACATCTCGGTGAAGCGGCTCAATACCAACAAACCCAGGAAGACGAATTCAAAGCTTATGTAAAAGCTTATCGGGACGCATTCAACGAATACAAGAAAGAGCTGGCCGCCGTTTGGGGTGATGACGTGGTCATCAGCGATAAGACTAATTGGGTAACTCATTCCGACGACTTAACCACCCGAAACGAAGTCGACTTTAAAAATGATGAAATTCGTATCACCTTAGTGGTTGAAGACGACCTTCCTGAAGATCAAATCAAAACCCGAATCACGGAAGAACTGACCAAGATAGCAGATACCTCGGTAGATCAGGCCAACCGAAATGATCCAATTTCGCAAAAGGTCGACGAAATCATTGCAACTAAGGTCATTGCCCCTACGCTTCCCCCGGAATTCAAACCCGATTTAAAACCTGTCATTACGATTACAGATCAACCGGTTTCATCGACGGGCGGCAAAAAACAAATTGAACAGCTGGTACAAACGGCCAAAGTCGACATTAAACCCGCGCCGAAACCGGTAAACAAATCCGCGCCCCCGGTTAAAAAATCTCCTTCCAACAAGCATAGAATCGTAGTGACCGTTCCCATGCCTAAAGTGGCTATTTCTTCCAAGGCGGAACGCTTCAAACAACCGGTCACCAATTCGTCCACCAAGTGGAAGATTGATGATGCGTTGATTCTGGCAGTAATTCATACGGAAAGCAGTTTCAACCCAATGGCACGTTCACACATACCGGCTTATGGGTTAATGCAAATTGTGCCTAGATCAGCAGGTCAGGATGCCTCCGCTCTGATTTATGGCAATTCACGGATGCTCACCTCCAGCTACTTGTATACCCCGGATAAGAACATTAACGTCGGCGCAGCCTATCTGCATATTCTTAACAGCCGTTATTTAAGTAAAATTGAAAACCCTGAATCGCGCTTGTATTGCATCATCGCAGCGTACAACACAGGTGCTGGTAATGTTGCACGAGCCTTTACAGGAAAAACCTCCGTGACTAAGGCTGCACCTAAGATTAACAGCATGACGCCATTCCAGGTGTATAACCATTTGCTAAGAAACCTGCCTCACGATGAGACCAAAGACTATTTGAAACGCGTCAGTTCTCGATATGAGGCTTACAAGAAAGGTGTGCTGTAAAACTTGGTACAGCAATCCACTTCAAATACCGGTTTGAAGTGTTCCGTTAAAAGCCCCAACTCTCTGTGCTTTGCAGAATAAAATCAGCACAGTCGAGTTGGGTTTCACAAGCGTTATATCTCAGACACTTCTGAGTCTGTATTTTCCGACACAGAAACCGTTTCACCAATGTCCTTTTCAGCCAAGGATTCAGCAATTGCTCTGAACGCTTCAACCGTTTCCAGGGCAGACTCAAAATGATTATCCATGAAGTGGGTATTGGCTGAATTCTTCACGATCACTACATTGGCTTTCTGATTCACATAGATGAACTGATCGTAAACACCAATGGCCATAAACTCCTGATCTGCATTTACAGGTAACCACCATTGATATCCATAACCTAATACAAGATCAGCCGTGTCACGCTTACCTGGTACCAAGTGCGGAGCATCGGGCGTTACTGAAGCTCTTACCCACTCATACGGTACCAACTGTTGTCCCATCCATTTCCCATCGTCGAGATAGAGCTTACCTAACTTGGCAAAATCACGGGTTCGCATGTTCAACCCACCCAATACCATAGGTTGACCAGTGGAATCGACGATAAAATGGGTACTGGCTTCAGGGCGCAATGGCGTCCATAAATTTTTGTTGAAGTAATCCTCGATGGACTCTCCCGTAGCACTTCGAAGCACCATCCCTAACACATGGGTATCCATACTGACGTAATGCATGTAGGTGCCTGGCTGACGTTCATTTTCAAGGCTTGCGGCAAACTCATCAAACGAACCACCCAGTGCCATCAAACGGCCGAAACGGTTAATGTCGGAATTAAAGTCCTGATAATCTTCATTGAAACGTACACCACTGGACATCTGCAATACGTCTTTAATGCTTACGCCCTCGTAACCACTGCCCTTCAACTCAGGTACATACTCGGTTACTGCTTGCTCCAGACTCTGGATATGCCCCTGCTCAACCGCAATGCCAAATAATGCAGACAAGAAGGATTTAGCCACCGACCATGAAATGCGCTTGTCTTCTGCTTTTGTCCCCAGACGATAAGATTCGTGAGTAATTTCATCCCCTTGCATCACTAAAAGCGCAGTGGTCTGGGAGCGAGCTAAAAAATCTTCCAACGACTTCTCTTCACCGTTGTAACGATAGCTGTCAGGCAAAGGCTTCAATTGTTTGGGGAAAGTTACTGGTTCCAGCTCCCCCTTAATTTCTTTGGCATCGAACAGTTGATCCATATGAATAAAGTTCTCGACGATGACTTCCTCGTCAAACAAGGTAATTACGTGATAGAGCTGAACAACCTTCGCCCAATTGAACAGAATCAGGATCAGAGCAATCGCAGCGAGCACTGCAATAACAGATCCAACGAACCTTATCGTTTTAGCCATAAATATTCCCCTAATGTTATTTTTATTTATCAATCGATAAATCAATATAAACTTATCAATCGATAAATCAAATAAAATTTGTAAATAGCCCTATATTTACCAGTGCTTTTTAACGACAATAGCGACCTTGGATAAACCAACGGACAGAAATGAGATCATGGGACGCCCAAGCAAAAGCGAAGAACGACGTGAGCAGATCCTGGATGCTTTTGAACGAATTATTCTGCGTGACGGTTATGCGAAAGCATCACAACGAAAGATTGCAGAGGAAGCCGATCTGAATCAGCCAATGATTCATCACTACTTCTCCGGGCAAAATGAACTACTGGATGCCTTTTTGGCTCGTATCATCTCGCGATACAGCCAGGCACTGAATGAATTCGTCCAATCCAATGAAGCGCCGTCCCTTGAGCAAGTGATTTCATTCGTATGCTCAGATGACTTCCACAAAATCAGTCGACAAAATGAAGTGTTCTTCTGTTTGATTGGCCAAGGTGGATTTGGTGACGAGATGTTTCAGAAACTTTCTTCTGTTTATCATCGCTTTCTTCAAGAAATCATTTGCCACCTTGAACAGGCCAACATTGCCAATGCAGAACACCTTGCCTATATGATCATGTGTTTTGTTATTGGGCACGACTGGGCCAAAAAATTAGGGTTTGGTGAGCATCGAAATGAAAAAGTGGCACATGATCTCCTTTCTCTTGCCAAACTTTCTTGTACCGAGAGTTAAACTACTGAAAATACAGCTCTATAAATCAAGAACTTAGAACAACAAATTAAACTAATGTTTCCCCTACGATCTCTGTTCTAGCTGCTACACTTAGCCAAAATGATTAAAAAAATTGGCTAAGTCGTATCTATGCTCAAACTACTATTCGGCCCCGCTTTGGCGCTGATGAATAACCTAAGCTACCCATCCAAACTGACTCTCATTTCTGCTCTGTTTGCAGTACCGCTATCTCTGAACCTGTTTGACACCATGAGATATCAACAACAGGAAATGCACGCCATTGAAGAAAAACATCTTGGAATACAGCTGATCAATGAGTTCATGAAAGTCATCATCGAACTGGAACAATTGCGCGATATGACGGTACTGTCCAGGTCGGAACAACGAAATAAAGGAATAACTGATTACGCCCAACAAAGAGATAAGACCCTGAAGCTCCTTACCCATTTCAGCGAACGATCTGAAATTAAGAGTGATCAGCTACTGTCGCTATCGTCCCAAAATCTACGGGACAAACTCCAGAAAACTCGCATCAGCACAGGTTCGGAAGGTGACATTGTCAGTAATCTCTACGATAACAGTAATCGTCTTGTAGACAGTGCTTATACCCTACAGTCCATACTGATGAATGAGTTTGGCCTGTTCTCGGACTCGGACCTGCTGAGTACTCAAGTAGTTGCTTTTTTAAACAAAGAGACACAGCCCATTTTTGATACAGCAGGACGAGCTCGTGCATTTGGCAGTTATTTTCTGACGCTATCTAACCTCACCTCAATCGGGATCAATCTACTCGAAGACACAATTCAAAAACTGTTTAGCCATCAAGAGCGATTGCAGCAACGCCTTATTGTTTTGGTGGCCACATATCCGGAACTGAAACAAAACTCCCTGATTCTCTCAGAGAACATCAACAGCCTTGGAAACCTTGCCATGATGGTAGAAGACAACGTCATGCTGGACCCGGACTTTCTCACTGAATGGGAAGACTTCTATCAACAAACGTCCACAGAAATTCGACGACTGAATACGTTTCGATTGAGTTTAGGCGTGTTTCTGGAAGGCCACTATCTTGTCAGGAAAGAACAACTCCAACATCAGAACTTCTCTTATACTGCTGGCATCGGATTTCTTATTTTACTGTTTGGATATCTTTTCTTCGCATTTGTTATGGTATTTCGTAGTTCCATTCGCAACCTGTCTATCGCGGCTAAACACGTAGCAGAAGGCCAACTGGACGAAACCATTCGCATCACATCCAACGATGAAATTGGCCGCTTGGCCATGCTTTTTGATTCAATGCGAAATCAATTGAAAGCACGCGAGCAAGAACTGATCGAAATCACCATAACCGACGGTTTAACCAAAATTCGAAACCGGAAATATTTTAACGAAACCCTGACAAAAGCCCTTTCCCTATCGGATAGAACCGATCAGCCAACCAGTTTGTTACTGATCGACATCGACTTTTTCAAAAAAATTAATGACAACTATGGGCATCAAGCCGGCGATCAATGTTTGATTGAAGTGGCTCAAACGTTAAAAAATAGCTTGTCTCGCCCCAATGACGAGGTGGCTCGTTATGGTGGTGAAGAGTTTGCAGTATTGCTTCCCGCCACAGATCTGGACGGCGCAAAAAGTCTGGCTCAAACCTTATGTACAAATATTCAGAACCTGTCGATCGTCTACGATCAACAAACCATTCCTGTGACCATTAGTATTGGCATAGCAACCTCCAGTCTGATCTCATCTTGTACTGATGATCTGCTGGTGACCAAAGCCGACAACGCTTTGTATCAAGCCAAAGAAGCAGGTCGGAATCGGTGGATCAGTAGTCATGATTAGGATATCCCCGGTATTACGCAGACGACGGAAACAAGCGTTCATCAGTCTGATGATGCTTATGCTCTGCACAACATCTTATGCCGGACAAACGATGGATGATTCACTGACTCCCACAGGGGCAATCTTACAAGGGTCTGACGACGGTCAAATACCGGATTGGGTATCAGACAAAACCGTCGCAGATGAGCTTCATCAACAACTCGACAAAGACACCCCGCTCTTTGTCATCAACGGTTCTAACTATCAGAAATATCAGGCACACCTAACCGCTGGACAGGTTGCGTTGTTTGAGCTGTATCCAGAAACCTTTGAAATGCCGATATACCAAAGCAAGCGCCTGCATCACATTCCGCAGTGGCTTGAAGAAGCAACACGAAAAAACCAAAAGGACGCAGAACTGATAGATGATGGCAACGGCATTACCAATGTCTGGCCAGGAGTTCCGTTTCCAACCCCCGAAAATGCACTGGAAATTCTATGGAATCACTTAATTGCATGGCGGAGTATATCGGCCAAAGGGACCTTCGTTGAGGCTACTATTCATCCTGAACAACGCCATTATCTGATTAAAACAGAAGTGGAAATTGCCATGCCCTACTACCAACCAGATAGGGTGCCGGTCACCGACAATATTATTCTGACCTACTACTTAACCCGCATTACCTCCCCTGCTCGTATCGCAGGAGGCGCCACACTGGTTCATGATTCGATGAACCCCAAAATGGGCCAAAGGCAATCTTGGATTTACAACGTATCCCAGCGCAGAGTTCGTCGCCTACCCTTTTTAGGGTATGACACACCCAACATGAATTCGGATGATATTCGGGTGGTGGATGAAGTGAACTTGTTTAATGGTTCGCCAGACCGTTATAACTGGAAATCAAACGGGAGAAAGACCCTCTATATTCCCTACAATTCAAAGGTGCTAGCTCAGTCAACTTCAGATATTGAATCGTTATTAACGCCCTATCATCTCAATACAGCACCTACCCGTTATGAATTACATAGAGTCTGGGAACTTGAAGCCACACTCAAAGAAAAACAACATCATATTTATGCCCGAAGAAAGCTTTATCTCGATGAAGACAGTTGGATGGCTCTGATCGCTGAACAATACGACCAATCCGATGCGCTCTGGCGAGTGAGTCTATCCCACACTCAGTACATGCCTGATATGCCGGGCGTGATGAAGGTTGCGGATGTATTTCATGACCTGAACAGCAAGAGTTACTATGTTCAATCACTCATTGAAGATAATGGCCGCTGGATTGAATTTTCAAATAAGCTCCCCGAGAAGTCTCACTTTAATCCTGTCAGTCTGAAGCGACGCAGCACCCGCTAATAACTCCAGCGTATCGGTGATTACAAATGGCCTACTTTTAGCGTTTCTCATTACCGTCTTGAATTTCAATAGCACCGTCCAATTCATCTATTCCATGCTTAAACGGTAAGGCATTGGTTGTTTCATTAAAGTAAGCGTCTATATACGCCCCTTCTTCTTCCACTGCTCGAAGTATAGCTAATCGGAAAGCCTCATCCCGAATCCAATGGCCTGAGAAGGTATAAACCGGCTCGAACCCTCGTTGAATCTTATGTTCTCCCTGAACCCCGGGATCGAATCCTATCAGCTGATTCTGAATACAATATTCAATGCCTTGGTAGTAACAGGTTTCAAAATGAAGAAACTCATGGTGTTCAATAGCGCCCCAGTAACGACCATATAACTTATCTTTGTCCTTAAAATTCAATGCACCGGCAATGTACTTACCATCGCGTTTCGCCATTACCAACACTAATTGATCCGACATAGTTTCGGACAACGCCGCAAAAAAGGACTTATTTAAATAACCACCATGACCGCTTCGCTTTGCATAGGTAATCACATAAAACTTGTAGAAGGCATCCCAATGCTGAGGTTGGATATCATCTCCGGAAAGCACTTCAAAGCTGATGAGTTTATCCTGCAATGCTTTGCGCTCTTTCTTAACATTCTTACGTTTACGAGAACTGAAACGCGACAGAAAATCATCAAAGCTTTGGTAATTACGATTACACCATTGGAAATGCACGGCACGTCGTGAAAAATCCAGGTCTGGTTGAGCCACCGAAAGTTCTTGTTCTGTTGGAAACAGCAGATGAAACGAAGACACCTCCTGTTCTCTGGCAGACGCTTTAATGGTTTGAATCACCTGCGTGTAAAGCGTCATCCGTTGCTGATCGCCCAGCTTGCAACAGAACCTTGGGCCAGTAATAGGTGTGAACGGTACACAAGACACCAGCTTAGGATAATAATCAAAGCCGTACCGATAATAGGCATCAGCCCAGGTATGATCGAACACATATTCGCCGTAGCTGTGGTACTTCAAAAATAACGGAAGGAAAGCAATTAGACGGCCATCCTGATAACACACACAATGGTTCACATGCCAGCCAGTGCCCTCACCGACCACCTTTGAGTCTTCTAATAACCGCAAGAAGGAATAAGACAAGAAAGGATAATCCCCGACCAAGGGAGCAAATTCCTGCTCTAGAACAGCAGTAATTGAAGGAATGAATTTGACTTGCAGCATTGAGAGTCACTTTAGTATGAAGCAGGTAGAAATCTGGTAACGCAACAGAACCCAGGCTCAGATGCTACCATTTTTCAGAGTATTTTAACGACTGACTTTTTATGACTGCTTGTATGACGGATTTTATGACTATATCTGAACACCCCTTACTTTCCTGCTATCCAAAGAAACCAGAAAAGCTAAATACGTCATTGACTATAACACCCGTTATAAATACATTACTATAACGACTGTTATGATTAGTCTTATAAATTAGTTTTTGGGATAGGAGGGTCAGTATGAGAACAGAAAAGACAGCCTGTATTCTTTGCTCGCGAAATTGCGGTTTAGAAGTGGAAATCGAAGATCGCAAGTTTACTAAAATTCGCGGGGATCAGGACCACCCTATGACGCATGGCTATATTTGCCAAAAAGCGGCCCGCCTCGATTACTACCAAAACAACCAGGATCGGTTAACCCATCCTTTAAAGAAACAAGCTGACGGCAGTTTCGCCAAGGTCTCCTGGGACGACGCGCTGAAAGACATTGCTCAACGCCTTATTGCTATTCGAGAGCAACATGGCGGCGATGCCTTTGCCACGGCCGGAGGCGGTGGACAAGGCAACCACCTGACGGGCGCGTATCTGTCTCAGATTCGAAAAGCGATGAAAAGTCATAACCAGTACAACTCTCTGGCACAGGAAAAAACTGGCGATTTCTGGGTAAACGGTCGTCTCTTTGGAAGCCAGACCTGCCACACCACAGAAGATGTGGAGCTCTCTGACTTTGTTATTTTCTTAGGCTGCAACCCGTTTCAGTCCCACGGTATTCCCAATGCTCGCGATACCTTAAAAGAAATCAGGAAAGACCCTAACCGTACGATGGTGGTGATTGACCCAAGACGCACCGAAACGGCTAAACAGGCCGATGTTCACTTGCAACTCAAACCGGGAACAGATGCGTATTTACTGAGTGCAATACTTGCCATCATTGTTCAGGAAGAGCTCCACGATCAGTCGTTTCTGGAAGCTCACTGTACCGGCTTTGATCAAGTGAAAGAGATGCTACTCTCGGTTCCTGTCGAAGAGTATGTGAAGATTGCCGATGTACCACTTGATGATGTTGAAGCGGTGGCCCGAGGCTATGCAAAGGCCGACGCTGGCTGCCTGCGTGTCGACCTCGGTATTCAGCACACTTTTAACTCCACACTCAATAGCTACTTTGAAAAGTTGCTTTTCCTGATTACCGGAAACTTTGCCAAAAAAGGCGCAAACAACCTTCACAGCTATCTGATTCCTATCCTGAATCATACGGATGAGCGCAATCCGAAATATAAGCGCTCCGCTTACCATAAGATGTTTCCTGTCTCAGGAATCTTTCCGCCTAATATTCTGCCGGATGAAATTTTACTGGCCGGCGACAAACGCATTCGCTCGATGTTCGTCGATAGCTGCAACCCGCTTTTAACCTGGCCGGATACGCCCGCCTTATCGAAAGCCTTTGAATCACTCGAACTGCTTGTGGTTATCGATGTTACGATGACAGAGACCGCAAGAATGGCCGATTATGTGCTACCGGCCGCCTCTCAATTCGAGAAATGGGAATTTACCGGTTTTAACCTGGAATTTCCTCGTAACGCCTTCCACCTAAGACACCCATTGCTTGAGCCATTAGGCGAAACCTTGCCAGAAGCGGAAATTTATACTCGTCTGCTTGAGGAGATGGGCGAACTTCCAAAAGACTTCCCTATTCTCTCTAAAGTGGCGAAACACGAGCCCGAGTTCTCTAGTCATATAGGTTATATGGCGGGTCTTGCGGCACTGCTGACTCGCAATAAGAAACTCGCCCACTATGCGGTATCCATACTGTACAGGACACTCGGACCAACACTGAAAGACGATGCAGCCGCAGCGAGTCTTCTTCTGCCATTGGCCATCACATTTGCCCAGAAGTACCCTGACGCAGTTCGCCGTGCCGGTCATCAAGGTAATAAGCTAACTTTGGGGGTTAACCTCTTTAAAGAAATTCTTAATGGCCGTTCTGGCGTGATCTTCTCAGAGCATAAATTTGAAGAAATTTGGTCGATGATCCGACACCAAGATAAGCGGATTCATCTGGAGATCCCTGAAATGCTCGACGCTTGGAAAGCATTAGAGTCGACAACGCCAACAAACGAGCACTTCCCATTTATACTGGCCGCCGGAGAGCGCCGAAGCTACAACGCAAACCAAATCTATCGAGATCCGGCGTGGCGTAAAGTAGATCGAGATGGCGCGATGCGAATGCACCCCGACGATGCTGTTGCACTGAATTTAGAGAAAGGAGACACCGCTCTTTGTGCCAGTGAACATGGTGAACTTCAAGTGGTGATAGATATTGATGACAGTGTTCGTCGAGGCGTCGTGACCATGCCGCATGGCTATGGCAGCCGTTACGACGAAAGCGCCCCTAACGGGCCGGCGTTGAACCAATTGACCCACAGCACTCACTGCGACCCATTGATTAAAACACCGTTTCACAAATGTGTTCCGGTAAACATCCAAAAGCTAAATACAGAAATACGCACCTAAAAACAAAGCAGTTAAAGAAAAGGCACCTGAAACAAGGTGCCTAAACCAAGTGCCTTAAGGGGGCTTTATCTGTAGTAGTTCAGACTTTATCAACCGGGTATTGCTGACTCTAAAATTTTCTTCAACTGGGCAGTCACCTGATCAAAGGGCTCGATACGTTTTTGAGCCCGACACATTGCTATTGCGCCCTCGGCAGAAGCAATGAATAAAGTCGCAAGCTGATCCGCCTCAGATTTTTCTACACCGTGCTCGGATAAAGACTCAGCTAGCAGCGATTGCCAGGAATCAAAGACCTTCGAAGCTAACAAGTGCGCCGCCTCAATCTCTTCGTTTATCGCCTCTTCCATCGCCACAGCCAACACAGGGCAACCGGCGTTGAATTCACTTTGCTCAATAATCTTTCGCCACATCGCCAGGAAAGCATCTAATCCGGCAATAGGCCCATGCTTAAAGGCTTGAATTATCAACTCGGTGACTCTATTTCCGGCAAACTCTACAGCCTCTAAAACAACCTGTTTTTTACCTTCTGGAAAATAATGATAGGTAGAGCCTAATGGGGCTTTTGCTGCCTTTGCCAGCTCACGAATACTGGTGGCATTCATGCCTCTACGACGCAGCATATCCGCCGCTGTTGCTACCAATCTTTGTCTTGCTTCCGGGTTGGTTCTTGCCATTCCTTCCTACTCGTTACTACGCTTAACACCATCACTATAATCCATAATTATAACGAATGTTATACATAAAGTACGCCCTATTTTCAGCCCGTCAATTTCTGCTTTGAGATTCATTTGGCACGGGTAAATATGACGTAAAACATTAACTAATTTTCATAGTCTCGTTATGACACCTTCTTTATAATCCCACACTTAATTATGAGATATCAGGAGCGAACAATATCTATGGAAACGGCCAGTCTACAACAGTCGTTCATGAAGTTGAGAAGTAATAAAGCCTTTGAGTTCTTTGTTATTGGCGTCATTGTCTTCTCTGCCATTGTGGTGGGCATTAAAACCTATGAGTTGCCCAGCAGTTTCCTCACCGTCGTGGGTTGGTTGGATAACTTAATTACCGCCATTTTCCTTGTTGAAATCTTGATTCGTTTTGCTGGTGAAGAACGTAAGCGTGACTTCTTCAAACAGGGCTGGAACATCTTTGACAGCATCATTGTCATTGCCAGCTTAGTACCCGTTGAAGAAAGTGATATGGCCTTTATCGGCCGACTACTTCGAATTTTCCGGGTATTGCGGATGGTCTCGATCATTCCTGAATTAAGACTGCTACTGAACTCATTACTCAAGGCATTGCCACAACTGGGTTATGTGATGCTTTTGATGTTCATTATCTTCTATATCTACGCAGCCATTGGCGCCACCTTATTCGCTCATATCAACGAGGAGCTTTGGGGAGACATTTCTATCGCATTGTTGACGCTGTTCCGCGTAATGACCTTTGAAGACTGGACGGATGTGATGTACGAAACCATGACGGTTTATCGACTCAGTTGGATTTACTATCTCACCTTTATTTTCTTAACGGCCTTTGCCTTTTTGAACATGGTGATCGGAATCGTGGTCAGCGTAATTGAAAAAGAGAACGCCGCACAAGAGCACGAACAAGGTGAACCAAGTCGTTCTGATCTGGGAAGAGATATCGCTGAATTAAAACAGATGGTGCAAGAGCTTAAAGACATGAAGTCATAGACGCTTCTAACAAGAAAAAGGCCCTGGAGAATCTCAGGGCCTTTTTACATCATAAATGTTGTATCAGAACATTGGATTATGAAACGCTTAAAAATCAATCACAGTCACTAAGCAATCTCTTTCAACAGCTCTTGTGTCAGGTTTTTGAGATGGGCAAACAAGGCTTCAACGGTTGGTTGATCTTGTTCTTTTGCTTTTTTCTCCAAATGACTGCTCATGAACTGAACTTTACTGCCACCGATTGCACCGGCTTTACCCTTCATTGAGTGAGCTAAGCGACGAACCTCTTCCCACTCTTTACCTTCGATTGCAGCATCGATGCTGTCTATCCAATCTTGCGTCTCTTCCGCATAGATTTTGGTTAGGCGTGACAACAGATCCTCACGCCCGCCCA
The DNA here is from genome assembly GCF_030159995.1 of Litoribrevibacter albus. Lineage (NCBI taxonomy): Bacteria > Pseudomonadati > Pseudomonadota > Gammaproteobacteria > Oceanospirillales > Oceanospirillaceae > Litoribrevibacter > Litoribrevibacter albus. The sequence goes on from NZ_BSNM01000009.1 coordinate 47,223, forward strand.
TGCGGACATAAGCCTGATCACGATCCCATGTTGAGATATGCTCACACTCTTCAAAGATGGATGCTAACTCTCCGTTTGAAATGCCTTCAAAAACACTTCCTATCGAATACACATTGGATGCATTTAAGGCAGGATCATCTTTTTTATCTTCTTCTGACGAAGCAGGTTTCAGAGTTTCATCTTTATCAGATCGTTTACCCGCAGCCTTTGATAACCAGTAAACAAGCTTTTCTTTCAATACATGAACATCCACCGGTTTGGTAATGTAGTCGTTCATGCCATAGGCCAAGCACTTATCTTTGTCTCCCGCCATTGCACCAGCCGTCATAGCCAACACGAACACATCTTTATAACGTTCTCCGGCACCGCCAGAACGTATCCGTTCGGTGGTTTCAAAACCATCCATGACCGGCATTTCACAATCCATCAACACAAGTAACGGTTCATCCCCTTCAGGTAATGATGAAAGGACATTTACGCACTGACGACCGTCTTCCGCCATCAATATTTTCAAATCATGAGGTTCAAGAATTCCGGCAACCACTTCACGGTTAATAAATACATCATCCACAACCAGGATACGTTGACCACTGAATGCATTCAGGGCTTCATCATGAGCATTGTCACTACCGGAAGTACGGGATGGCAGCTCGATATCCTTCGATAACAGCAGTCGGCTTGCACCAAAGAGCAAATCATTTGGAGAGATAGGTTTTAGTAATTGCAGAATATTGCCTGAGCTATCATCTTCAAATTCTGACGTCTTGGCATTATATGAAGACAAAATCATCACTTTGGTTGCCATTTCTGACAGCTGACTAAAGAGTTCTTTGTGCAGTTCTGCGTGATTTTGAGTAATGAGTATTTGGTCGATTATGACCAAATCCGGGACATCATTCTGATTATATATTTTAGAAACCAGAGATTGGGCACTGCTGATATCGATGGCTTCAGCTCCCCACTTACGTATTTGTTTCGTTAATACATTTTCAAGGGTTTTGTTGGCAACCCATACAGCCACATGACGGTCTTTAAATACAGTGTTGCCCAGATCACCCATTTCATCTTCAGAACCTTGCTCCAGATTCAACTCGATGCTGAAGGTGGTTCCTACACCGGGCTGGCTTTCTAACGATATACGGCCACCCATCATTTCACATAATTGCTTGGCAATCGTAAGCCCCAAACCAGTTCCGCCGTATTGGCGAGTGGTACTGGTATCGGCTTGGGTAAAGCTTTCAAATAACTGGTGTTGCTTATTCTTTTCGATACCAATTCCTGTATCACGGACACTTCCCATCACCCTTATTTGTCCATCATTCGAAGCTTGGGTGCTCAAGCAGATGGCAATTTCGCCATGAGAAGTAAATTTAATCGCGTTGCCTAACAAGTTGGTAATGATCTGTTTGAAACGATGCTGATCACCGACCACGTTTGAACAGTCCACGTCTGTAAAGTCGGTGATAATTTCCAATCCTTTATCATAGGCACGCAAAGACAAAGAAGAGACCAAAGAGTTGGTCGTTTCAACAATGTTGAATTCGGATGAATCCAGTTCAAGCTTACCGGATTCAATCTTTGAAATGTCCAAGATGTCATTGATGATGATCGACATCAGAGAGCAGCTTTCCTCAGCCAGCGTCAGATAATGATGCTGTCGCTCTGACATTTCCTCTTTTTTCAGAATGGACAACATGCCTAAAATACCATTCATAGGCGTACGAATTTCATGGCTCATGTTGGCAACGAATGCACTTTTGTGTTGATTCGCTTGTAAAGCCAGATCTTTCGCAATTTCTAACTCTTTAGTGCGCTCTTGTACCTGTTGTTCCAGAGAGTTGTTGATCGTAACAATTTCTTCTTCGAAGGCTTTTCTCTCTGACACATCACGAATGACCAGCGTTGCGCCAGTAACAAATGACTGTTCATTTTTAATCGGGGAAATTGAAATGTTCGCAAAGAAAGACGACTTCTGACTCAGTTCGATCACACCTTCAATAGACTCTCCCTGACCACCTTTCAACACGCGTTCAATATGAGAGAAGTTAAACTCACCTAAATCGGCAAACCTGAGAATGGTGAAAATATTGGTGCCTATGGCCTCTTTTTGTTGCACATTCAGTAGTTTGGCAGCCGCCTCATTCCAACTAAGAATTATACCATTCAGGTCCAAACCGATAATGGCATCGGATGACTGATTAATCATGGAAACATAGCGGGACTGAATATCCATCAACGAAGCACGGCTGTTTAAATACCGTTGAACGAGAACCAAAATAACAGCAATAACAATCAAAATGATGAATAAAGCGATAGACAGATTAACCAACTGTTTGTTTACCAACGCTTTAATGGCACTGTCTTCAATACCTACGGAAAAAGCCAGATAGCGGGTGTGCTCAATGTCCAGATATATTTTTTCTTGAACAAAATAGACATGCTGCTGCAAGATTTCATCAAAAACGCGATTAAGAGCAATCCGTCCGGTTCTAACCTGTTCAACAGGTTTCAAATAATTGTGCCAACGCTGTTCCGGATCGAATTCAAATTTATATTCAAGCGCTTTGTTCGGGTGTTTAATGATGCCATCTGAGCTATTGGTAACTATCAGTTTGAGGCCTTCGATCAGCGCGGACTCTAATACAGCAAACAAGCTGTCCGCGTACATATTGACAATTACCATGCCAAATAAACGATTATAATCGTCGTATATCGGCGTCAGAACACGGATTACCGGAATATTGGGAATTTGAATCTTGCCATATTCGCGGTTTAAGTTGATATCCGAGACATAATATTCACCGGCATTTAGCTTCAGAGCACTTTGGTAGTAATCCGATTCAGATTTGTTCTGAAGTTGATGACTGGGAATTGCAGAAATTATCCCTTTCTTCTTTTCTACTTTAACTATTTCGACACCATCATTTTGAACCCCGATGTAACGCAGTTGGAACATGTCCGGATGACTCGCCAACATCGCTTTAAAAATGGTTTCTAATCGTTCGGTCCACAGTTTATAACTCGTTCCATCATAAGGATCGATACCCTCGTTTTGAACTGCGCGAATAATGCCCTGAATTGGTGGGGTAGATGATAGAAAATCAATATTGCTCTTGGCTTCATCCAATTCCATTTCAAAGCTTTGGGTAACCAAAGACACCTGGCTTTTAATTTCGTTAGCTTCTTTTTCTATGACTTCCTTCTTTCCATAGAAATCCAGAATAACGAAGAGTACGACAGACAAAGCCACCAGACTCAAAAACGATGTAAATAAAAAACGACTTTGTTGCTGCATGAAAAACCCTTTAGTTCATCTCGCTACAAGTGTTGTCAGAACTACATTTATAAAATCAACTTCTCATAAAAGTAACTTTTTAAAAGACACTAAACTCGCAGCCTTAACTAATTAGAATAGCTGGTCTATTGTCACAATGCCTTTGAGTAGATTCCGATTCTGAACCGGTTCAGACCCAGGCTGCTGCGTTGTCATGAGCGGCACCCTACTTCTCACCATACGCAAAAACATGCAAAGGTCTGAATTTTAAAGCATTCATATCACTTAACCTATCGGCTGAGTCATTGGAAGTATTAACGGATAACATCCATCAGAATGATTGATTGAGCGCATCACTTACATAGCCTAGAGAGTTTTCCTACAACCTATATCCACTATATTCCACACTCATTCCCTAAAACAAAGTACACAGTCCTACTTGTCTTACGAACCAAAGGAAAAACCGGTTCAATTTCCCCCTCATCACATACCTTAAACGCCTAGAAAAAAGGAAATTAGCGTCCATACTCAATTAAATAGTTATTGTACTTTCTCGACCTAATACTGACTCGACCTAATACTGACTCGACCTAATTTCAAACATTCAAATACAAGGATGGGAGAATGCTTTTCAATCAAACACCTAAAGCGGCAAACAAAATTCTGCTTGTCGATGATGAAGAAACGAATCTCCTGTTGCTAAGGGAAGCATTGAATGACTTAGGTGAGATAAAGACAGCCAAAAGTGGCAGTGAAGCCATAGAGATCGTACAGGAAGCTGCACCAGACATCATTGTGATGGACATCGACATGCCAGGAATGAATGGCATCCAGGCATGTAAGCACATTAAACAACTTCCTAACACAGAATATACAGCCATCGTATTTGTTACATCCTACGATGAAAGTGAAGTTGAAGCGTCTGCGTTACTAGCCGGAGGTGCTGACTTCATTCACAAACCCATTGATTTTGGAACCTGTCGGTTGCGGGTTAATAATCAACTAAAACTTCAGGAGTACGCAAAGTCGATCACATCGACCAGAGACGACTTAGACAGTTTGATCAAACACCTCCCGGTTTTCATTTCTTACTGGAGTACCGACTGGAAAAACCAATTCAGCAATGATCATCATGGCAAATGGTTCGGGTTCAGTACGGAAGAAATAATCGGTAGATCGCTCGAAGCACTCTTTCCCCCTCATATTGTGAGTCAGATACATCAAACCCTGAACGAACCGGAGAGCCCACTTTATACCTTTGAGTCTACGTACAAAACCCCCGCGAACGAAACCGTTCATGTATCCATCAGCCTCTCCAAGAGTATGCAAAAAGAGGAACACATTGGGTATCTGATAACCCTAGCGGACATTACGACACTCAAAAAGGCAGAGGCACAACTGTATGACGAAAAAGAACGTTTGAGGGTAACGTTGAACTCCATCGGGGATGCAGTCATCGCTGTCGATACAGAAGGTTTAATTACCTTTATCAACCCCATCGCAGAAAGGCTGACAGGATGGCATACCAAGGACGCCATAGGACACCCCATTGAAGAGGTCATGAAGATTGCCATTGAAGGCGTGGGCGATGCACCAACAAACCCGATTCGATTAGCCCTTCAAGAAGAACGTATCGTAGGCATGGCACTCAACTCCAAGTTACAAAACCGGATTGGGGAAGAATTCCATGTGGAAGATTCTGCCGCACCGATTCGGGATAAAAATGGAGTGATTACCGGGGCTATTATCGTGTTCCATGACGTCAGTGAAGCCATTGCAATGTCGATTAAAATGAGCCATTTAGCCAATCACGACCAGCTCACCGACTTACCAAACCGCATTCTGCTTCACGATCGATTAACCTACGCCTGCAAGTTGGCACACTATTCCAATAAACAGGTTGCGACCTTTTTAATCGATATTGATCACTTCAAATACATTAATGACACATTGGGACATGCTATTGGCGACGAACTCATCCGTCAGTTGGCCTACAGAATCCAAACCATGATTCCTGAAAGTTGTACCCTGGCACGCATTGGCGGGGATGAGTTTTTGTTGCTGATGCCAAACATTTCTAACGTCGAAGAAGTGGACGAAATGGCCCATAACATCACTCAAGCCATGCATCACCCTTTTGAAATTGTGGGTCAGCGCTTAAATGTATCCGCCAGTTTAGGCATCAGCATTTACCCTGACGATGCAGCAACGCAGGATGACTTAATGCGTCATTCAGATGTAGCCATGTATCGAGCCAAACACGAAGGCCGAAACCGGTATTGCTTCTTCTCTGATGAACTTGAAAAACAAGTTCTTCAACGTCACTCACTACAAATCAAGCTGAGAGAAGCCATTAACAACAACGAAATCCAGGTGTTCTATCAGCCTAAAGTTGAGCTATCCAGTGGCAAGCTTATAGGCTTTGAGGCCCTGGCCAGATTGCAGGATGAGGACGGAAACTTTATCTCGCCGTGTGAGTTTATTCCGCTCGCAGAAGAAACCGGTCAAATCACCGCACTTGGCTTGCAAGTTCTTGAAAAAGCCTGCGCTCAAGCCGCGCTATGGCATCAAACGAGCTGTGATGCTTCTATTTCTGTCAACGTATCGGTGGGGCAATTTGGCGAAAATGACTTTGTAGAAACTGTGCTCTCGACACTCGAAAAAACGGGCCTACCGCCAGAACAACTGGAATTAGAAGTGACTGAAAGTGCATTAATGTCAGATAACGACAAGTCCTACTCTATCCTGAGTGAACTATGCAAACGGGGCATTAAAGTCTCTATTGACGACTTTGGTACGGGCTATTCCAGTCTTTCTTATCTGAAAAAGTTTAGAGTGGATATCCTTAAAATTGATCAATCATTTGTCAAAGATATGCTGCTCGATGCCAGTGACCTCGACATCGTAAAAACCATTATATCCTTAGCGAATTCGATGAAACTCCACACCATCGCAGAAGGCATTGAAACCCCTGAACAACGGGATGCTCTGCTCTCTCTAGGGTGCCAGATCGGACAAGGGTACTATTTCAGTCGCCCGATGCCGGCCGACCAGCTTGAGGACTATTTCCAATCACATCAGCCTTGATGTTGTAATGATAAAGGAGCGCGGATTTAAACAGGCACTTGTTAAGCAGCCCCTATTTAAACGGATTCTGGTACTGACTTAAAAATTGAAGAAACAGGGCTTCCACCTGATCAAGCGAAGAATTGAGTCTGTGATCACCGGAAATCAGATGGAGCGTACAATCCGCTTGTTTGGCGTAACGAATGGAATGCTCAGGCGGAATAACCTCATCCGACCAGCCGTGAACAATCACGATATTCGTGTTGCTGTGGTAATCCTGCTTCTTGTAGCCCTCCAGATAAAGTGCTGGAGCCAACAAGAACACACCTTGTACTTGCACGTTTTCAGCAGCGACCAAGGAAACATAACCGCCCATACTGGAACCGACTAACAACACCTCGTCGCTTTCAGTTTTCAGTGATTCAACCTTCAGAATCTCAACTAAGCGTTCCACCCTCTCCTCCGGGTTCATCAGATCCGAGTAATCGATACTCTCGACCTTGATTCCCAGGTTTTGGGCAGCCTTTGCCAAACATTTGATTTTTGCCCCCCAGGGCCCACTTTCTTTACCATGTGCAAAATAGATTTTCATAGCACTCACTTAAAACATTTACGATTGAAATTGCCTAACCCTTGGCCTTAAACACATTGGAATAACCGTTAAGAACGCAGAGATTGAACATGCCGAATGTAAAACCAAAAATAATAAAGCCCTAGTACCGTACCCAAAGGGATAAATATCAAAGAAACCGCAGACAATGGGATACACAGCTTGAATGACCAAGGTGTTGTGTAAATCATGGAATAACCAGCCACCCCATACAGGATACTCCCGGCTAGAATGTACATGAAATCAGAGCCGGTCATATCATCCGAAACGACAGAAAAATAGATGGCAGCCAGGAATTTTATCACGCCAAACGTAATAAAAAGCGCACCAAGAATCTTTCTATGATCATCCAATGTTATGGACTCATGCTTCTCATCTCCCTGAGAACGGGAAACCGCATAGGCAATGGAACATACACTGATCGCTATCGCCAAAAACAACCATCCCCCCAGCATTTCAATGGCAGACTCTTCATTTGAAAAGAGTAAGAAAACAGCCACCTCAATCGCCAAAAGTACAACGGATAATTTAATTCCTTGTTTGGGCGACGTAAAACAAACAACAGCAAATAGCAGAGCGAAAAAACAGAGCGGTGCCCCTATGAATATCACCAGACCAAAAGTCATATCTGAGGCCAATGCCACGGTTGGAAACAGAACAAGAAGAACAAGTGATAAAAGTTTGATCATAAAGGGCTAATCATTCCATGACCTTGGCGAGAGAAAATGCATTGCTATTTCTCCAGTCTAGCGCCTTTTCACGGGTAAGGAGTTTTTATGGGAAGAATTTAATAGCACGGCATGAACACCTGTGCTGGTACTCAATCAATTTATCAACTCGCAGCATCGCCTGCTATATCTAACATTCCAAGATCCGATTGAGTACTCAGAATGATCTCTTACTAGCCATGGTGGAGAAAAAATTAAGCCTCGTCAGTGATAAGAATCATCAGAAAACAGAGTTAAAAATCTAGCTGAGTGAACAACACTTAGGTAAGCAGGCAAACTTGAAATTAGAAAGAACAAAAAGCAAAAGTCTTTTGGTTGAATAGCGTTAACTTAAAGAACCGGCCATAAATCAAATTCATAAATTCTCTGACGTTCCATTTACAGTGATCTAATAAAATCCATCAAATCTGAAAACTGATCATCATCCGAAATATCTATAAAACCCAGTAGCTCAGATCGAGTCGACATTACATTTCCATATTTATAAAACTCACGATCTGAAGACCAAGACCAGTCTGACAGAAACGAGATAGGATTAATGTGGAACAACACAACACTCTCTAGATCCTTAAATACGCCATTATGACCATAGGGTGAGGTCTTTGAGACAAGTAGCAGAGGCGGTGTTCTGAACTTATAACGATCCTTCAGGTTAAACGTCACAGCTGCTCTGCCAATATCCTGCCCATGTATATAAGGACCAAAACCACCTTGAGGAACGCCTATAGAATGGAACTGGAAATCAGACATTAACTTTCCACTATGACATACAGCGCAACGTCCCTTACCGTAGAACAACAACGCTCCCCGCTTCTGATTTTGAGTCAAGGCACCTAAATCACCAGTAAGATAGCGCTGCCAACCAGTTTGAAGACAAGGCTTATCCAATGATTGAATAAATCTAGCTAAAAAATTACCAACTTCCGCAAGCGTCAATGTTTCCCTTCCACTTGCGAATAACAGGCGTTTAAGTTCTGAAACATCTTCAGAATTGTTAGATAGCTTTTGTTGCAGGACTCTGTTGGCAGCCCAGAATTGGTCTTGATAGTAGGCAGTATTCACCTCAGCTACATCATCAGATTGGAATACAATCCCGTGCTCTCCAAGAAACTCATCTCTAGCCAATAAAGGCATAATTGAAGCAACAGCAAGCGGGGAATCAAAACCTAATAGATAGCCATTTCCAATAGACGAAAAAATAACACTATCTTCTTCTTGAACTTTTCCATCCCAAAAGAACGTTGTGTATCCGGGCTTAGAACGACCAAACAGTGTGAAGGCATTTCTCGGAACTAAAACACCTTTACTATCCATACGTTCAAGACCCTCTCCATGACCGGACACACCTACAGATAAGGAAAGTCCATCGGTCATTGAAAGCGCCTCGATATGGCATGTTGAGCAAGAAGTATCATTGCCACCACTTAAAAACTTGGAAGTAAACAAAAGTTTCCCAATAGAGGCTTCAGGTTCAAGAACATCCCCACTATCACCTCGATCACATTCAACAGGCTCAAGCGAATAGGCATTAATAACCTTAGCAAGACGTTGATCTAAGCTAAGGCCATACGTAGAAACTGAAGAAGCAAGCAGTAAAAATATTAGAAGAGATTTCATTTCATCTCTCATTAAACCGGTGCTGTTCGACAAACCTGTCTACAGAAATCTGATTCAGTTCAAGTGCTTCTAAATTGAGGTATGAAAGAAGGTGTTCGGACACCCCTAAGGACAGCATAATCTTTCTTGTTTTATCGTATTCATGACAATTCATGAGATGAATTTTTGAGGACACGTTTAGCTGTTCGTCCTTTAATTGTTCAACAAACCAAGTCTCGTCCATCGCATCAGCACATTTTGAAGATAACTCTTTGTATTCACTGCCGTAGATCCCATAACCTACAACAGGAAAAACTATATTCAACGTTAGCCAGCAAACACAAAAAACAAACACAGTTACTCGATAGATTTTTAAAATCACTTCGCGACAATTCCTAAAGCATTCAATAAATCTGCATCAATCTTATCACTGCTTCCAAGGCCCTTAACAATCCGATACAGCAAAATCCCCTCTCGTGTTTTGGGCCCTAAAATACCGTCTATTGCTCCATCATAGTAACCAGCAATATTCAATCCCAATTGAACTCGCTTTATCAAAGCGGCTCTAGCTTCATAGTCAACTGCTGCTTTAGTTGCAGGCTGAGAATATGAAGGTTTTGAGGGCTGACCTAAAGAATCTGATGCGTTATATCTAGGAGCCGAGTAAGTGGGAGTTCTCTTATAACTGCTGCCAGAAGATGATCTATGCGAACTATGACTACTATGAGAGCTATGGCTTCTATGCCCTGCAATATAGAAGGGAGTTTCTGCATTTAAAGGAGCGATAACCCTTTCATTAAACGGATTTTCGGTATCCTCAAGTGGGAAAGCATTGGCATCAACTTCCGATGCAATGATGAAACCAGGTAACAAACTAATCTTCTTCCATTTTTTCATAGAATCCTCCTGGGGATTAAACGGAAGTTTTCTTTATCTGAAGCAAAGAAACCACCACATTGCTCAATCAAAGAACAACCTTCACATTCTTCTGTATAAACATTTTTCCAATCAGAGATCGATTTGACACTGAACATTCTCATATCATCAGGAAGATGACATAAGGGATAATTAAATAAAAAGAAAGGCAAACCAGCCCGACTAGCAGCAACAGAAGCCAGACGTAATTCATCCCAATATTCACTAGGATCAATATATAAGTCTCGCCAATTTTTCCGCGCCCACCCGACAGGTTCCATATTCATAATTGAAATTTGAGAAACGTTGGATAAAGAACGCGAACACAACTCAATCACCTTATGCAATTCGGCACGATTCAACTGAGTTGGAATAATACGAAGTTCAATATTAATTCCCAGATTCCCGGCATTGATCAACCCGCCTAAAGTCTCAACAAAAGCACCAGATGAGCCGACTAATTTATCGTGTGTAGAAGACAGCGAGGAATACAAGGGAATACCAAAAGTAACTGTCATTTCGTGAGTTAGAAGAGCAATGCTTTTGGCAAATTCAACATCATTAAACGCACGTCCATTAGTTAAAATGTGTAATCGTGCAGAAGGACGATAAGTTTTCAGAAATGTTAGGAACCTAAGAAACGAGTTTCCATATAAGAGAGGTTCTCCACCGCTAATACCAATATCATCACGTGTCGTGAAAGCAGCAATTGCCATAGCTGATTGAATTAATAGCCACTCATCGTCAATGTCTTTAGGTGGCTGAGAGCAGAATAAACATAGATTGTCACAGCGTTCCGTAACAAGCAAAGTGTTGTGATTTGCTAATGCGGTTAAGGCCACCCGGATTTTTCCAGACCTAGTAACAAAGCCTATATCACCACTTTCAATAGCCTGGTACAGCTCAGAGTCGTATACCCCAACATCATCACAATTATTAGAAGTATTGTGAACGCACAAACGAGGAAGAAACTGTTGCTCAGGATAATGATCTTCTTTGATCAACTGATAAAACCCTGAATCAATGGTTAATTCGGCAGGAAGAGTAAAATAGTCGCGTCTGATAGGGTTACTCATCCGTCCACCTATCAAACATATTCTTATAAGTACAATCGCTATAATATTTTGAAAATAAATAGCGAAACATGGACTTATGGTATGTGCAGTAAAAGGAGTTAGACTTCAACCCTACGGGTTCACCGAATAAACTAATATTTTGCATGGGATCAACACCACAATACGGCTGATAAGCACAACTTTCACACCCAGGCTGAACCAAGTTAAAGCCATTTTCCATTACATGCTTAGCAACTGTATTAGCAGTGAAATCTAAAGTCTCTACATGCCCAAATGATAAATCGACATCTGTAGCAACCCGCTGAAGCATCCTTGCCTCATCGCTGCCATACACTTTTCCATCATAGTTAAATAAAAGACTATTAAATAAGAAACCAGAAGGAGACTTCAGGTCTGCATAATGTGAGAAGCCTGGATTAAAAATCCTCTTCAAATGAATAGCAGCCGAGTGTTCTGTGAGGCGTCTACCAGACAAGTTCAGGTCTATGACACTTGCCATAAGCTCTGAATAAAAACGCATATAATCACTAATGGAATATTCAAAAGTATGGCCAGCAAAACCATAAGGACTAATAGGTCGAACAAATAAATCGTTTAAGCCCAACTCCAGTGCAGCATTAATCAATGAATGGGGATTATCTATAAGCTCACTAGTGACAGTGGTAACAGAAGAAACTCGATCCGCTCCAAGCCTTTCCTTTATCAACCAAAAAGAATCAGAAAATTTAGTAAAAGAGCTTGTTCCCGGAAGTATTCGGTTAGCATCATGAACTAACCCACTTCCATCAAGTGAAGTTGAAAAGTTGATAGGCTTATCAGAAGACCACACCAGAACTTCTTCATTGAACAACGATAAGCTTGTAGCAATGACAATTTCAAAACTATCACCTAGAACCTTTACAGCTTCATCATAGATAGCCTGGATCAAATCAAAACGTAATAAAGGCTCGCCACCTTGGATTTCAATCTTATAGGGAGGCTGAGACAAAGAACGAATTTTCCTCATTATGAGAGGAATAAGACTCTTATCTAAATCATAATTACTAGCATTAATTGATGCTCTACTTACTTGGCAGTAGCTACATGTATGATCGCACCTCAAAGTCGGAATAATCATGTAGACAGGCTGAAAAGTCATTTCAGCCATTAACCGCTTTGATAATCCAGAAGCCAAAGAAGCGCTAAGCACAGAACTGTCAGCACCTTCGGCTAAAAATAGACCACTCTGAAGATCTTCTTTAGCTTCACAATCCAAGAGAGAAGGCTCATAGACAAGAGTACTCAAATCATCCGAAGATATGCAGCGATGAAAACCAGCTACATTGGTTATTATTACCTCTGATTCAGTTAATCTATCAAAGTTGAAGGGCAACAATCGCATTAGATTCGTTCCTGAAGCCCAGATAACACAGAGCAAATGAGAGTAGATCGCAAGTTCTCTGTTCTTAAAGAAATCATCTCCCGAAGCTTATAGTCATTTAATAACTTATACAGGTTATCTATTGATTCACTAGAGCCGTCCATAAGAACTATCCAACTGCTCTCATCTGACACAAGTTGCCACGGAACATTTACCCAATAGAGGGCGTTTCTTAATACCCACTCAGAGTATTCATCTTTTGATAATCTGATTTCACGCAAACTAAGACCATCCGTTGGTTATTTCCAGAAAAGCAACGAACGGCCCTGTTCCTGTAGAACTTAAAGCCTATTAGCCACCCTTAAAGTTAATACTTTAAGACTATACGAAAAAGAACTGAATGCAAATACCACGAAACAACCCTGTAATGATTAGCTATACCTAATCAAACAATACTAAAAAGCCCAACATGTGTTGGGCTTTCGTGCTCTAAATCACCATCAACTACCGACGGAACAAGCGCTTGAACCGAGCCATCAACCCAGGGTTACTTCCCTGCTGCAGCAAACATTCCAATCGCTTCATTTGCTCATTACTCAGATATTCCATCAGTTTTTCAACGGAATAGTTCTCGCCATATTCAGGCAAATAATTTAAAGGCATGAATGTGGCGTGCTCAATCGCCGGTTTAATTTTGGCTACTGTTTTTTCACCACGAATAAAGGCTAAAACGTCTGCGACCTGTTGTTTGAATACACCGGTTTCGACCTCTTGCTGCATTTGTTTAATGGCTTGCGGATCAACCGTCTCATCAATGGCATAAAGGCCTGGATAGAGACCTTCATACGTGTTGATCAAAGGCGAGCTTGTTCGCATTGCTTCTACCAACCAGGGTTTGGTTAATACTTGGTAGTCTTGCCCCTCTGCTGCCAATCTCTGTGCACTTTGTTTCTGGACCATAAAATATTGATGATTCAGAAAAACGCTCTCATCCAAAAGGTGTTTATGCATTTCTTCGAGTGAAAAGTCCGCCAACGATGAGTCAAACGTCAACGAGCCCATGAACGCATGATACGCTTTGGCATTCTCAGTAATATCACTGGCCTGATGTTGTGCTTCAATCTGCTGCTCTTTCGTCAGACGCTGATACAAACGCTTTTCTGGTGTGGCCAAGCTGCGTTCCAACCACCGGCCCAGCGCCCAGAAACATTCTTCCTGCAAACGTTGACGCACCGTTTGAAGCTGCTGTTGACTGGAGGAACCTTCCGTAGTCTCTTGCTCTTCTACACGCTCTTCAGCGTATGCTTCAGATTCTCGCAAGAATCGGACGCGATCGTACTGATCAAGAATGTGCATACTTTCGTCGATGCCGAGGGACAATGTCTCATACCCTGGTAAACCATAGTGTTCAGCGAAGTAGGCCCAACAATCTCTGCGCTTATCAAGCACCCAAGCGTAGTAGTTGGCGGCAGGAATGTTCAGACGGGCCATGATTGCCAACAGTTGCTTTTCATTGTCTTGATGAAGCGCGACATCGAAAGGCTCATCGAGATCATCATCCTCTTCATCTTCACTCTCAACAACGGGTTTGGCCAGATAAAAATCATTTAACGCCTCGACCAAATGAGTCGCTTCTGTCTCAATCAAACAATCAAGAACACGTTGCAAGGCAGGCGCGCATTTCAACGGTAGATCGAGTAACTGCCAAAATGCAGTCAACAAGTAATACTCATCCTCGAACTGGAACGCCCCTTCAAAACGCAGCTGAAGGTCCCAGATAAATTCGCGTTCAGGCGAATAGAAGGGTTTCATTTGTGCTTCTGCTTGCTGAGCGGTAAGTGCAGTATTTCTACCATACACAAAGGATTTCAGGTCTTCCCAGCGCTGATAACACAACGTCTCGTTCTCGCCTCTGAGATAATTGGTAGCGATTCTGCCTTCCATTTCCTCCAACAAGGCATCGACAACATCATTTTCGACAAAGTCCAAGCACTCTTCGTGAAGTTCATCGGCATCCTCTGGCTCTACCCCTTCCCGGCCAATCACCAGGCAGCTAAAGGTATAACGCTCTCTGTCATCGTCCAGATCTTCAAACCAATCCAGCGCTCCCCTTCGATGCTCACAAATCAGCTCATAAGCCTTATCGAGTTTCTGTTGATTCGGTTCGTCAAACAGCTCTTGTAAATCATGCAGCGAGGACATCGCTTCATTCACTTCGATTTCACAACGGAAACGTTCATCGAAGCCATCGGAATCAATCACGTCATAATCATCAACCAATCGAGTCTTAATGTCATCGGATAATGGCTCACCACCACACAAACGGAAATACACATCAAAGAAGCGCAATACAGTGTCGGGTCTTCGTTCTTCCTGTATCTGACAATCCATATAGTCGTCGATTAAGTCTTTGACTAACTCAAAGCGTTTGGCATCCATGTCTTCAGCAGACTCAATGCCAGCCATGTCCGTCAACTCACCTAAGCCATAATTGTCTTCACTGAACTTATAGAGATTAACCGAGGGAATGGAATCAAGAAGTTCAGGGTTTTCACCCTTGATCACATACTCCCAAACCGCTTCACCGTTACTGAGACCTCGTTCCAGCAGTTCGCTCCAGCAGTAAGACCCGGTATAGCTTGCGAGGTAAACAATCTTTTTGCGTTGTTCTGCCCAAGGATCAATGCGAGATGACAGAGGCTCATCCAGATAATGTTCTAACTGCTGCTGATGCTGATCTGCAAACTCTGAAACCGATGTTTTGAGGAATGGGAAATCGAAGGAATACGCCGAGCCGTCGAATTCACGAACACCACGAGCCACCAGACTGTAGTAGAAGTAATGAAGCGGCTTGATGGCTTGTGTCTGAGGTTGAATGTCTTTGCCCCAGTTATCGTACGGGTCAAGGTGCTCTTCAAAAGGTAAAAAGCCTTGTTTGACAAAGCGTTCATTCAACACGGCCTTCAGCTGATGTATAGCCTCATCGTCTTTTGACAAATGGGCATACAAACCGTTGATCGGCTCTTCGTGCAAGTCTTCATCATGAACATCAATGCCCGACGCAAACATGAGGTTGCGAACCACCGGGTGGTCGCAATAACACCAAGCCTTAATGCTGTCTTCACAGATCCCCACTTGAGCTGCCCAAATATTTGCCAACATAGGGACACTCGGCGGGAAGTATTTATCGGCACTTGGCATAAACCCGGTAAATAAATAGCCCATCTGCGGGTACTTCAAGGCAATAATAAACAAGCTGTATAGGCCAAAGAATTCACTTTCCGCAATGAACAAGTTGTACCAATTATTCATCAAACGACCGCGATCACGCATTACTTCCGCCAACGCCACTAAGGTATCGTAGAGTTCGTCATGTTGGATCGCTTGGAGCACCAGTAAGGTTTCAGAGGTAAACACATCCTCTATGTTGGCCAGGGTTTCCTCTTTGTATGGGTATTCGAGTATGCCCTCTTCCATCAGCACTTTAATCAAAGGCTGATTCGGGTATTGGGCCCAATCCACGGGTTGAGTAAATTTGAAATAGTATTTGCAGTAGGTATGACGAAACGCTTCGCCACTGCGAATCAGCTGGGTATAAAGTTCCAACGCGTTTTTAATGCTGGCCGAGTCATGAGGGTTAACCGAAATAAAATGAGTAGCAATGCTTTGACTCATAAATCAAAAATCCTTTTTAGATACAGAGAGAAGAATCTAACGATAAAAATGAAAAACTTCAGAAGCCATTCATATAAGAAGGCAAAGATAGGAAACCATGAATTTCGTAACGACTCGCTATACTAACAAGTGCGGCCAAATCAAAAACCCCTTTAATTCATCAATACTATCAAAGTGAATAGCAATCAATTTCTCCATCATCATTCGCTATCTCTTTAGTCAACTATTTACGTCTTTTAACAATATAAATAGTTTGGTTTCCTATTTTTAGTGGACACCGATCTATATACTCGCGGCCTTCGAAACCTGCAAATAGTTGACCAGGAGACAAGGAAGGCATGTTCACATTATTGAAAGAAATATTCTGGGAAGGCGCATTCAAACGGGATGCTACGTTATTGGATCGAGACAGATATCTGTTGGGCCTAATGGCACTGATTTACTTCCAAACCTGTTTTCTACTCGATAACGGCTTATTGATGCCACCACCTGACACCCTTTTCTTCGGTGAAGAGCGTGCTTCCATCCTCAGTGTTTATTGGGCCTTTCTTCGAATGGACTTTTTGATAGATCCTATCTTTCTGGCGCTCCATGTTTTATTAGCTGCGCGTGCGTTTGGTCGTTGGTTGGGGGTTCCTCTGGGGCTAATTTCTCTCATCGCGACCATTGGCAGCCTACGCGTAGTCTTAATGAGCATCAAAGAGTTTTATGGATACGGCTTTCCTGATGAAGTAGTGATTGGGCTGGCAATCATCAGTGGCATTTGGCTACTTCCGATTCTCTTTATGCTCTTCCGTTCAGGATTAAAAGAGCGTAATCCTAATCACGACTTATTTACTCAGAACCCGAATCTTAATCCCGATATGCAACTTACCCCTGTCGCATTCCTGCATAAAATGTTGATTCTTAACGTAGGTGTGATGGTAATCATGTTGGTCATCAACATTTTATTTGCAATCTTTGGCAGTTATGGAAGCCAAGAACCTATGATGATTCTTAACCTGGTCATCAGCGCTGGCGCAATAATTCTAAGCATTTGGTATGCCGTAAAACGATTAAGAAACTTAGGCTGGAAACCACTGCCCTGGATGTTGTTTTTATTGATTGTACCTTCGCTAATATCGGTTTTAATTAGCTGGCTTTATTTAGAAATTTACTTTTACAACGCTTGGATATTCATTGCTGTAACGCTTCTTGCTCCTGTGATCAAATGGTCTTTTATGGTCATTGCCTTCAAGATCATGTTGCAGCCTTACAAGGCACCCAAGGAACTGCTTGCTGACGTTGTGTAATCCCGGATTATACCGAAACTCAGACAAAGAAAAGCCCGATGGCGTTCGGGCTTTTTCTCTTCTTAAAACTGAAACTAATCAGTTATACGCCGCACAGGACTCACACGCCGTACCACGTACATCCATTCTCAAATGTGCATCCCGTAAGCCTTGGAATGCCTGACTGTGCCAGCCTTCCATGAAACTTACCTCATTTAAGTTAGCCATATTGAAATCACGAGAGTGATCGAAACAACATGCACTTAAGAAACCATCATGGGTAACACGTGCTTCGGTAAATACCGCCCAACATGGCAGTGGTGCACGCATGTTATCTGCACGACCAGGGTTCCCAGCTTTCACATCCCAACCACGATCCTGGTTTTCTTGTCCGGTGAGATCGGCTTGAGAATACAAAGGCAAGGCATAGACTTCATCCAGATACGGTTTTACATCTTCCAGAACGTCCATCATACGTTCACCCTGCTCACCGTCATAACGAATGTAGGATGCATACAGCCCGCAGTCGTAACCGCCCTCTTGACGAATTTCATACGCCGCTTTGATGTTATCCAACATTTTCTGATACAAGCTGCCTTTCACTCTTGCTACTTCAGTGAACTGAGCTTCATCCGCGTAGTTCAATGAAAATTTCAAAGAGTTCAAACCAGCGTCCATACACTCTTTCACTTTCTTCGGAGTGCTGAGCGAACCATTGGTAGTCAGGAAGATATAAGGGAAGCCTTTATCACGCGCTGCCGCAATAGCTTTAGGCAGCCAAGGCAACATGAAGGACTCGCCCAAATAGAACATACCCACTTCTTCTACGCCGGCTTCTTTACACTGATCAAGCAAATTCACGTAGAAATCCCAATCCATATCGCGCTTATCACGCAACTTATACCCCGTCGCACAGAATGCACAGTTAAAGTTACAACGAGCCGTCAGCTCAATTTTTACCGACTTAGGACAAGGTGGTGCAATTTGCTTCTGCTCTTCACGAATGCCGGTGATGCTATCGATTTTATTTGTGATCTTTCGGTCAATTTTGGAATTAGGTTTCACTCTGCACGTGGAATCTTTTGCGATGATGTTTGGCGAGTCATTACCGTATAAAATTTGTTCTGCTGTAGCACTCATGTTCATTACCTTCGACGCTGAATTCTGTTTGACTTTATGTTTGTCTTGAAAGCTCTATCGGCAATTCTTGCCGAAATTAATTGATCTAAATCAATAGCTTGCCAAGATAATATTCAGCAGTACTAATCAGCATAAAAGAGACCAGTTTTAATAAACTCCTTATTATTCAAACGACTAATATTTAATCACCCTTTGGCATTTAGGGGTATTAGTCAACAAAAGATCATCCACTTTAGCGGTAAGAGAAGCGGCAAAACCAGAGGAAAACAGGCGGCAAGATAATCAATTTTTAGGACTTAAAGTTTCAGAAGGTAGTAAGTAGTAGGATAAGAAACGCAAACCATTTAGTACGCAAAATCACGGAATATTTTTTCATATTAATAACAATTCATTTGCAGGATTATGATTAATTCGTAAAAATTTACGAGAAAATAGTGTGAATTTGCGCAAAATTTCCACATTTCAGAACAATGAAAATCACCATCAGATGAAAGAACCTCACCTTTGGTTAAATTTCATACAGAAACCATTTGTTACGAATCACATTTTTTTTCGATACACAAGTTTACTGATAGCGTGATAAACTTATGCAGTGGATAAAATTCAAACAATTGATGGATCGAGAACTCGCACCAAACCAATACAAATAAGCGAGCACAGAAGAAACTAACGAAGGAGAACCTCGGTGAAGCACACCCGAAACCTTTTGCTATACCTATTACTAGCGACACTAGTAACAGGCTGTAAACTCTTACTGCCTAAACAATACGACGACGCTGAGACCAGTTTCACAGCAAAACAATACGATAAAGCCATCAGTGCTTACTTGTCTGCCGACAAGGAATCCCCAGACAACATCCACATTAAACAAGGTCTTGTAAAAGCTTACTCACATAAAGCCGTTGCCCTGTATGAGCAAGCACAGTCTCGTCCGGAAGAAGACATCGATACAAAGATTGATTTGTATAAGCAATCACGAACAGCTAACGCCAATGCAAAGAAAGAATTAGAAAAAGCTGTAGTGTTAGAACCACTGGATCCAGGGGTTAAAGCACCAAATGCTCGCCCTGGTCAATTACTTCTCCCTCCAAATAGCGACGAGATGGAGTACACAGCAAAAATAAAGCTGTATCAGCACACTCTCACAAAACTAAAAGCACGTACAGCAGAAGCTCTTATGGAAGAAGAGCAAAATCAGGCTGACGTGGTTAAAGGTTTAAAAGAAGCTGTTGCCTTAATGAAGACAAAGCCTGAAGGCCCAGTAAAGGCTTATGAGGCTTACAAACCCTTCGATAAATATGCGCAGTACATGAAGAAAGCGGCCAAAGCGAAAGCAGCTATTGAAAAAACGGCCATTAACTTCTACGAAGGCAGAGGTTTGTTTTACGTCTCTAAAGACGCCTTTGCTCTAGCATCAAAAGACTTTAAAGCAGCCCAAGCCATCATTAGAAATTCACACCAGGCCAGTGCAGGTCTTTTAGCGGTTACAGCCAAACAACAAATCAACAAAAACCAGTTCGAAGATGCCTATGCGTCCTTGGGTGAAATTCAAAGAACACATCCAAGCAGCAAGTTCTATAAAAAGCATATCGGCACAATCCGCACCAAAGTAGTTGATCGCGGCCTTGCACGAGCAGAACAATTAACACTTACTGCGTCAATTGAAGATAAAGCAAAAGCATTCGATATTTATCATGGATTATTGCCAATTGCCCAACCAGTCGCGCCGTTAACCAGCAAGGTAAACGTTGCAATCAGCAAGCTTCAGGATCAAGTTGCACGCAACCTAACAGAACGCGCAATCGTATTGAATACAAAGAATTCATTTGCCTACTCTTCAAACATTACCGCACTATTGACCAGCGCTCACGGCTTCTCTGATAAAGCAGCCCTACCCTTCAAGCGCATGGCCTATCGAGCTAATCAAATTTCAAAAGAAAAGCAGGCATTACCGGTATTCTTCACAACTGGCGGCCAAGCTGCCAATAGAAACCCAAATTTCCGCGACTGGATGAACGAAGAAATATTCTCAAGTATCCCACGTTTAGGTATTGATAACGTTGCAGCGGCCGATGCTTACGACCTTCCTAATCAAGGCAAAGGAATTTCACGTCGTGACGCGTTTAATGGCGAAGTTGTTCCTTTTGAGCACTCAGAAGTACTTTTCTATTTAGACGTTAAAAAGTACCAATTCGAAGAAAGAGGTCGCGATCGTCCTAAACGCAAATCATCTAAGTACGTTTCAAAACGTTATATGGTGCACAACCCTGAATGGGATCGAGCGAAGGATAAGAAAGAACGTGCCGAAGAAGCATACGAGGATGCAAAATACGCAGCAGAGGAGCTATACAATGCCTGTAAACGAGAAGCTTCACGAGCTGCTGCTGCCCTAGGACCTTTTGGAAATATTGCCGCAAGTGTTGGATGTCGTATGGGTACAAATGCCCTAACAGATGCAGTAACTGGTCGTGATGACGCACGAGCGGAATTTAGAAACACTCCAAGACAAATCGAAAAGAAAGAAATTTCTCGTTATCGCTACGAAGAATACACCGTTTCTGTTAAGGGTGAGTTGATTGCGGATCTATATGCCTATGACCGTCGCAACAAAAAAACCATCAAACTGGAACCAGTGAAGCTTTCGGTAGAGAAAAGCGGACAAATCCTTAAGAACGTTGAACGCGAGGACGTAAACGGCCTTAAGAATGGCGAAAAGAACGTTCCAAATCTGGACAACGAGATCCAACAGAAAGAGCAATCTGCGTTTAAACATGCTCGCACGCAGATGGCAATGTTCCTGGAAAGCCATAACTGGAAACGCTTCTGTTACCAAGGTGAAGCTCTTGAAAAGCAAAAACTTGATCACGCTTCAGCAGATGCTTACTCCCAATGTATTGCCCTTGCACCAAGAACAGCAAGTGGCAGCAAGGAAATTGCTTCAGCAAACCAAGCAATTCAAAAATACATGGGGTTCACACCTGACATGATTGCTAAATACGGAGCAAACAAAAGCTATCAGAACTTTGCGAATAACAGCTATACATTGAGCGACGACGAACTAAACGCCGCCAAGAAAGCAGCTACGTTTGCATTCGTTAGCCGCCCGACGATCGATTTACCTGCGTTTGATTTGAATGCTGAAGTTGCAGCACTCAAAAATGGTGAACCAGAGAACCTAATTGCTGCGCCAATAGGCTCATCTCCATCGACGCAAACCGTTTCACTTGAAATTCCGGCTCAGTAATTTACAGGAAAGATCATGTACTTAAAGACAACCAAACTTCGCACATTAGCGCTTTCAGTGTGTATAGGTGCAGCTGTTACAGGATGTGGCAGCCAGCAAACAAAGCCGGTTTCCGCCATGTCGGCCACAGAGAAAGCTCAACTTGCTCAAGCACAAGATAAAGCAAGCACTCTTGTCTCTTCTGCTCAAAAGGCTTTTCAGACGGCCGAGAATGACCAGGTATCCTTGTACTCTCAAATCTACTTCCCTCAAGCTAAGAAAGAGCTAGCTAAACTGAAGGAAATGCATAAAGAGTTCAATCCAAACAAATCTGGTCTGTTTGCTTCTGGCTACAGCTTGGATGAATTAAAAGAACAGGCAAACCTGGTAAACCAGAACACACAAAAATCTGAAAAAACCAAGCAACTCATCACCCTTAACCTTAAAGATGTGATTGATAACCAAACCTACATTGAAGATTTGGATCTCAGCAAATTTGAAAGCAAATACAAAAGCCTACAATCCGATGTAAAACGCCTTTTTAAAGACGTTGAAAAAGCTGGACAATTTCAAGGGCTAGAAAATGACCGTTTGAAGGTGCTGAACGACTTACGAGCTTTCGAAGTCTCTGTCATCAAAGAAAAGTACTACAACAATCCACAGAAAGAGCTTGAGGAATTACCTGAAAGTACTCTTCCAGTAACCTATATCGAAGCTCAAAAGCGTCTAACAACACTGTCGAAAACCATTGAGGCAACACCGAGAGCAATGGATACGATTGAACTTAGACAGAAAGAGGCGTTAAAAGCCCTAACACGAGCTCAGAACATTCTGAAAGAAATCAACTGGATTGACGAAAACACCAGCAAAGGTTTGGAACACATTGTCTTGCGCTATCGCAAACCAATGGATCGTGCCTTCCCGGATGTGCTTAAAGAAGACCACTCTGAACTGCTGTTTGAAGACCAAGTGAGCAAGTATTCCTATCTTGTTACCAATCTTAAATCGAGCCTTCAACAGGAAGTTAGCTCTAAAGACGAAGCAACGATTAAGGCCGAAGCTCAAAAGATTGCAGACATGAAAGCTGAAGAACTGAAAAAGCAGCTGAATGGCAAGCATTACCAGGCTCTTCAAGATCAAGAAAAGGCACAACAAGACGCTGTTGCAAAAGCGACTCAAGCTGCACAAGCAAAGTTTGAGGAAGAGAAAAAACAGTTAGCTGCAACTCATAAACAAAAGCTTGATCAAGTAATCGCAGAACGAAACAAGCTTCAACTTGATTATGAACAAACAGCTCTTCAGTTGACTCAACTTAAACAGCAACATCAGCAGGCTCAAGAACAACTGAAACTAGCTAGCCAAGGCCAACCGGCTCATACAAACGCTCAGAACACGAAACCAGCTGAGAATAAACAAGTAAACACCGAAGTTGCGGAGGCACAAACTGCGTCTGCACCACAGCGTAACTCTGTTGCGACAGCACCAGAACCGGCGCCAGTGAAAGCAGCCCCTGCGCCAGCGCCAACAAAACCTTCAGAAGACACTCTAACCTTCGACTTTGAAATCGAAGAAGTAGAGCTGTAATCACCAACACCTTCAGTAATCCAGGCGGTTGCTGAAGGTGTCTGTTTAAAACAACCAATCTACCCGTTAAAAATTTGAGAAATTACTCATCTTTTGGCATCTTTCTATACACAATAATAATTTCAGGAAAGAGACATGCCAAAACACCACATCCTTATCGAAAAAGAATTTAAGTCGAGTCTTTCAGAAGTATTTAGCGCCATCTGCGATCATGAAAACTTTGGCAAACTAATCGGCGCAAAAATTGTGAGAACCAAAGATGGAGAGAATGGAGTTCCAAACGGACTAGGTTCAGTCCGAAAGATTGTCGCAACCCCACTTCCCTCGTTTGAAGAAACCGTCACCGGGTTCGTAGAAAACGAATACTTCGAATACAAAATTTCCAAAGGCAGCCCAATCAAAAACCACATTGGTAAGCTTACCTTTAGAGAACAAGGTGACAAAACGACCTTACGCTATACCATAGATTTTGATATGAAACTGCCATTACCGCTGATTGGTTCAGGACTCGCGAAAGTCCTAAAACACCAAATCACAACAGGTTTAAATAAGATTCAATAATTCAAAGCATTGTGAAGAGGCGTTTATACTTCACAAGCTGATTGTCGATCAGCTTGTAAAAGTAAGTAAACTCGCCTGCTTCAGCAGGATACTTAACACAAATAACATCACCAGCCAGAGAAACACTCATATGCCCACCACTGCATAGTTAAACAATAAGTGTATTTATATACAGTACTGTATAATTATTCAATACTTTTCTCGTAATTTTTGTATTACTCTGCCAGCAATTAATTGCCTCATGGTCGAAAAATGAAAAAACAACCTGTTCTCATCTCAATAGCAACAATAATTCTTGTTTTGTTTGGGCTAATGTACACGCTCAACGATGAAACAAAACTGTCTCTCAGCATCTCTACAGAACGTGCTATTGCAGGGCTTGAACAGAAGCAGATACAAGTAGGCGATCACACCATTCAATATCTTGATAGCGGACCCCAAAACAGTGAAACAATATTAATGATTCATGGCTTCGGCGCCAATAAAGACAACTGGATTCGGCTCGCTAAGTACTTTACACAGAATTATCGGGTTATCTCTCCAGACCTACCAGGCTTCGGAGAATCAACCATCCTGAAAACAGCCAGCTACGATGTAGAAAGCCAAACTACGCGACTGAAAGCCTTGATAGATCAGCTTGGGATAAAGCAAATACATATCACAGGAAATTCCATGGGCGGGTATATTGCCGCTCACTTTGCGAGTAATTACCCTGAAATAACCAAATCCGCCTGGCTACTCAACCCACTAGGCGTAGAGTCATCCGAGCCCAGTGAGATGTTCAAAATGTTCTCGCAAGGATTACATCCTTATGTCCTTCCGAGAAATGAAAAAGAATTCAGATTACTGCTATCCAAAGTTTTCCATGAACTTCCTTACACACCTGATTTTGCCATACGCGCATTGAATCAGGACTTCCAACGTCACTACGAATCAAACGAGCGTATCGCCTTTGAAATTCATAAAGTGAAAGACGGAAAAATTGCGTTTACCTACCCAATCGAAGAATCATTGAAGAAATACAAGAATCCCCTGCTCGTCGTTTGGGGCGATGATGATCGAATTCTTTCAGCTGACGGTTTAAGAGTAATAAAAGAACAAAGGCCAGAGACAGAAACCGTCATGATGAAAAATATGGGCCACGCCCCAATGATTGAAGATCCAGAGGCCACCGCTGAAATTATTAAGATGTTTCTAGAGAGAAATAAGCTAACTCAATAATTCCAGCAACCCTAACTCAAGGGTAGCAGCAACTAAAATCAAATAACGTAATGACTTACCGATAAAAGTGAGAGTTAAGAAAACACCAAGCTTGACTCTCATTACACCCGCAATGAAGGTTATTGCGTCACCACCAATTGGCGCCCACGCCATTAATAAAGACCAAACCCCATATTTTTGAAACCAGGACTGAGCCGTTTCCAACGCCCGCCCCTTGAAAGGAAACCATTTCGACTCTTTGTAGTGCAACATATAAAGACCGATATACCAATTAACCCAAGCCCCAAGCGTATTCCCTATGGATGCAGTCAACCACAAGTAAACCCACTGATCGGGGCTATTCACCAACATACCAACAAGAACCACCTCTGAATAAAATGGCAATATGGTGGCCGCTCCAAACGCTGAAAGAAATAACAATAAATATTCCAAGAACACCTCAAGGACAGATCGTAGAAATCACCCAAAAAGCAAATATCAGCCAGATAAAAAGTCTGGCGACATGAAAACATCATCTAACGCTCTTTTCCAGCTACTTGAAGAGAGCTGTTGTATTCCATCAAAATAATGGGTGTGCATCCGACAGAGCTTCTCAAGACTTTCAGCATCATAAGCAAGTCTTTCAACTAACACCCAGTGATTCCAAGCCTTAGTAAGCGACCACATCGGCCTATCAATTTCAGAGTTTGGAAGACGGTAATGAAATGTCGGCCTTGCTGACACTAAAGAGCTGTCTACATGCGCCTCAACTAACTCTGGCAGAACAGTCATAAATACAGGCAGCAAATCTAATGGACGATTCCTTGTCGGGTTAAATTTTAAATAATCGAGAACCACCAGATCTAGCGGTGGATTATACCGTGGATCAACAACCAGCTTTACGTAATCCTGTGGAAATGGCTGAATGTAGGGATATATTTTTCGAACAACGTCCACGTCTTCCAGAATAACCAGTCGTTCATAAAGGCAGAGAAATGCCTTCAGAACCGGAAGAAGATCATCTACACCCAAAGACACAACCTCAGGGTTAAAATGTAACCCAAGCGCTCTCAGAGGCTGATTTCTAGTCCCCTTGGCCCCCAGCTTGTGTAATCGCTCAATTAATTGATTAAATACATACAGCTCTGTGATATTAATTGGTGGAGATACAACCTCCAGAGAGGTCATTGAACGGAAAAGCCTTTCCATAAGACCTGGTTCTAACGCCCCCTCAAATTCTACTTTTGACGATAGAGAATCATTATGTTCTTTTCCCCGCAGGAATCTGGAGAAGATGCTATCACCTGAGCACTCATCTGCCTTTGAAATACTCTTCAGGTAGCTGGAGTCATACTCTATGCGAAATGAGCCTAAGCGCGAATCCTTAACGCGAATATCATAATCCGAGTTTGCTAATATTGAGCCACCAAAGCATTCTACTACTGCATCAACAGCCGCTGACAATTCAATGCCAACAAACTCAAGTTCTACACCAACCTTCCGGATTTGACCTTGTTGTGTTCGAATAACTGGCGGCATATCCATAGGAAATTCTCAGGCAAAACTAATTTCCTCCGAGTCTATGGAATATCTATGTCAGATCGGTTACGTAATCACGCGTTTAACAGGCATAAAAAAACCCGCGACATGCGCGGGTTTTTCGTAATACTTCAATCCAGATCTTAACAATCCAGATTACAAGTGATTACTGATCAGCAAGCTGTTGCTTGATAAGATCACCGATCGTAGTAGGGCCAGATTGCTCTTGCTCCTGATCACGGATCTTCTTCATCGCAGCTTTTTCATCATCAGTGTCTTTCGACTTGATAGATAGGCTGATAGTGCGGTTCTTACGGTCAACAGCTACGATCTTAGCTTCAACTGAATCACCTTCGTTTAGTACGTTACGAGCATCTTCAACGCGGTCGTTGCTGATCTCAGAAGCTTTAAGAGTCGCTTCAACGTCTGCTGCTAGTTCAACTACAGCACCTTTCGCGTCAACTTCTTTAACTGTACCAGTTACGATTGCACCTTTGTCGTTTTCAGCAACGAACTCAACGAATGGATCGCTTTCTAGCTGCTTAACACCTAGAGAGATACGCTCACGCTCTGGGTCGATAGACAAGATAACAGTTTCGATTTCGTCGCCTTTCTTATATGCACGAACTGCATCTTCACCAGCTTCGTTCCAGCTGATGTCAGAAAGGTGAACTAGACCATCGATGCCACCGTCAAGACCGATGAAGATACCGAAGTCAGTGATAGACTTGATCTTACCAGTAACTTTGTCGCCCTTGTTGAAGTTGCCAGAGAAATCTTCCCATGGGTTAGTGTGACACTGTTTGATACCTAGAGAGATACGACGACGTTCTTCGTCGATATCAAGTACCATAACTTCAACGTCATCACCAACTTGTACAACTTTAGATGGATGGATGTTTTTGTTAGTCCAATCCATTTCAGAAACGTGTACAAGACCTTCAACGCCTTCTTCAAGCTCAGCGAAGCAGCCGTAGTCAGTTAGGTTAGTAACACGTGCAGTCACTTTCGCACCTTCTGGGTAACGATCAGTGATTGCTTGCCATGGATCTTCACCTAGTTGCTTAAGACCTAGAGATACACGGTTACGGTCACGGTCAAACTTAAGTACTTTAACGTTGATTTCGTCACCAACATTTACGATCTCGCTTGGGTGCTTGATACGCTTCCAAGCCATATCAGTGATGTGTAGAAGACCATCAACACCACCAAGATCAACGAACGCACCGTAGTCAGTAAGGTTCTTAACGATACCTTTAACTTCTGCGCCTTCAGCCAATTCAGCCAATAGAGCATCACGCTCAGCGCTGTTTTCAGCTTCAAGAACAGCACGGCGAGAAACAACAACGTTGTTACGCTTCTGATCTAGCTTAATTACTTTGAAGTCTAGCTCTTTGCCTTCCAAGTGCGCAGTATCGCGAACTGGACGAACGTCAACCAAAGAACCAGGTAGGAATGCACGGATGCTGTTAACGTCAACTGTGAAGCCGCCTTTAACTTTACCGTTGATGATACCTTTAACGATCTCACCAGCATCGTAAGCTTTTTCAAGATCAATCCAAGACTCAGCACGCTTAGCTTTTTCACGAGACAGACGAGTTTCACCCCAGCCATCTTCTACTGCTTCTAGAGCAACCTGAACTTCGTCACCAACGTTTAGATCGAATTCACCGCTTTCGCTAACGAATTGTGAACGAGGGATAACGCCTTCAGACTTTAGACCAGCGTGAACTGTAACCCAGTCACCAGTGATGTCTACGATGATACCGGTTACGATTGAACCCGGCTTCATGTCTACGGATTTAAGGCTTTCTTCAAATAATTCAGCAAAGCTTTCGCTCATTTTTATACCTAATGTTTTAGTGTGGTTAAGCCCAGCCGAAACCGGTCATACCACTCACCATGTACCAGTCTACATGGGTCTATTTATAATCGCTTGATGTATGCTTTGACTGGAATTTGTGGAGCATACTCGAGCAGTCTAGATCAAGCCTACTTTAGAGAGCGCATCTGAAACTTGATTAACAACCTCATCGATAGAAAGATGAGTACTGTCGATTTCAATGGCATCGGCGGCCGGCTTTAATGGCGCTACCTCACGATTCATATCACGAGCATCGCGCGCTTTGATCTCGTCTAAAATGGCGGCAATACTAACAGACTCACCACTTGATTTCAACTGATTATAGCGCCGCTCAGCACGCTCCTCAGCAGAAGCCGATAAATAAACTTTTACAGGTGCATCAGGGAAAACAACCGTCCCCATATCTCGTCCGTCAGCGATCAGCCCTGCTTCCGTCGCAAACGCTCTCTGACGATCTAATAAAGCATCTCGAACAGGCGTCAGGGCCGCCACTTTTGATGCAGCATCGCCACAAGTTTCCGTACGAATTTTCTTAGAAACATCCTCACCTTCAAAGACAGGAATTAACAACTCACTGCCCTCTTCCAATCGGAACTCCACATCCAGGTTCAAGGCTAACTCTGACAAAGATTGCTCATCATCCAATTCAATACCATGTTTCAGCGCACCATAGGCCACAAGACGATACAAGGCTCCGCTATCCAATAAATCCCATTCCAGCTTTTGAGCCAGAATTTTCGCTACTGTGCCCTTACCGCTGCCACTAGGTCCATCAATTGTTAGAACTTTCAACATGCCTTTCCTTTGTATTGATCTCTGATATTACTTTGTTTGTTATTGACTTCTTTAGACACAAAAAAGACCTCTTTCGAGGCCTTTTTATATGACTACAAACTAAACTTCCGTAGCCTCAATATTAATTCCCACCTGATTTGCTAACTCAACAAACCCCGGGAATGATGTCGCCACATGCTCCGCACCCTTGATGACAATTTCACCTTTAGAGCGTAAGCCTGCTACAGTGAAAGACATCGCGATACGGTGATCCCCATGACTGTATACAGTCGCCGAGCCCATGTCACCACCCTTGATAATCATGCCATCAGGTGTAGGCGTCGCATCAATGCCCAATTCAATCAATCCGTCCGCCATTACCTGAATGCGATCACTTTCCTTAACACGAAGTTCTTCAGCACCTGTAAGCACAGTTTCACCTTCAGCACATGCGGCTGCAATGAATAATACAGGAAACTCATCGATAGCCAATGGCACCTGATCTTCAGGGATATGAATTCCTTTCAACTGAGCAGAACGAACTCGAATATCAGCTACAGGCTCACCACCCACTTCTTTCTCATTAGAAAGCTCAATATTCGCGCCCATTGCTTTCAGGATATTAATCACACCAACACGCGTAGGATTCATTCCCACGTGACGAATCGTCAGATCAGAATTAGGCGCGATAGAAGCTGCCACCATGAAAAATGCCGCCGAAGAAATATCGGACGGCACATCAATCTTCGTAGCCGTTAAAGAACCACCCGACTGAAGAGAAGCCGTTGGACCTTCTGTTTTCACTGGATAGCCAAAACCATTCAGCATACGCTCAGTATGATCACGGGTCGGCGCAGGCTCCGTCGTACTTGTTTGACCATCTGCGTAAAGACCAGCTAAAAGCACACAAGATTTAACCTGGGCAGACGCCATCGGTAAATCATAGTGGATACCTTTTAGAGACTGACCACCTTTAATTTTGATAGGAGGACGACCACCTTCACCGGTTTCAATCACTGCACCCATGTCACGTAAAGGCTTAGCAACACGTTCCATTGGACGCTTAGATAGAGACTCATCCCCTGTCAGCGTGACATCAAACTCCTGACCAGCCAAAAGACCACACAACAAGCGCATTGAAGTCCCCGAGTTCCCCATATATAAAGGACCAGGAGGCGCCTGAAGTCCATGCAAACCGGCACCATAAATCTTAACCTTACCATCGTAAGGCCCTTCAATAACAACACCCATATCTCGAAATGCCTGAAGGGTTGATAACGCATCTTCACCTTCCAGGAAGCCCTCTACTTCCGTGATGCCTTTCGCCAAAGCACCCAGCATGATAGAACGATGAGAAACGGACTTATCACCAGGAACACGAATTGATCCCTGAACAGATCCACCTGGTTTTACATGATATTCAAGATTATTTGTAGTCATAGGTTTTAAGTACGGTGTACCGTCTAATATTCGATTAAAATGTTCTCTAGCCGCCTTCGCTCGTGTAAAAATACCAAGCATTTCCTGGCTATCTTGATTCAAAATTGCGTCTTTTAAACGCTGCACTCCAGACTCAAAGTGCTCTAATGACTGCATTACAGCTCTGGTATTCGTCAGAAAAATATCGTGCCACATCGTCGGATCACTGGCTGCAATTCGGGTGAAATCACGAAAACCACCGGCAGCATAACGGAAGATATCCAGACTCTGGTCTTCTCGCGCTAATGTATCCACCAAAGAGAATGCAAGCAAGTGCGGCAAATGACTGGTCGACGCTAATACCTGGTCATGGTACTGAGGGGACATTGCTAACACTTCCGCGCCAGTAGATGCCCACAACTTTCTGACCGAGTTAACTGCTTTGGAAGATACCCCGTGAGGAGGTGTAATAATCACCTTATGCTTCACAAAGAGATCTGCATCTGCAGAGATCACACCGCTCTTTTCAGAACCTGCAATCGGATGACCTGGCACAAAACACCTAGGAAGAAAGCCAAATGCATCAGCAACCGCATCAATGACCGTCCCTTTCACACTGCCCACATCCGTGATGATCGTCTGATCTGCAATATGATCACGCATGGCACGCAATACGGGATTCATAGCTTTCACAGGCACAGACAGCATGATCACATGCGCACGCTCAGCACCAGACTCAAGCGAAGGAGCAATCTCGTCAATCACCCCTATTCGAAGTGCAGTTTCCATTTCCTCAGGGTTTCGATCAAACCCTATTATATGAAGAGCAGGGTTGGCTTTTTTTACGGCTTTTGCGAATGAACCACCAATCAACCCTAGACCAACGACAAAAATATTTTCAACAGGTAACGCCTGAATTATTTTTTTAGGATTCGCCATTAAGGTCCAACTCATTTAATACAGTTATAAATCGCTGATTTTCTTCTTGAGTACCAATACTTACCCGAAGATGATTAGGCAACCCATAATTAGCAATCGGTCTTAAGATTACTCCTTTCTCAAGGAAAGCCTGGTTAATCGCAGCCGTATCCTGAGCAAAATCTACAGCAATAAAGTTCCCTTTTGTCGGAATATAGGAAAGCCCCTTCGCATCCAAGGCCTCCGTAATTTGAATCAATCCCTGATCATTTAGTTTTTTGCCAGCTTCAAGATAATCAACATCTGCCAGTGCCGCTTTTGCAGCTGCCAAAGCCAATGAATCAACATTAAATGGCTGCCGAACACGATTAAGTAGGTCAGCAATCTCCGGAGCACTCGCAGCCCAACCCACTCGCAATGATGCCAAACCATATGCTTTGGAAAAAGTGCGAGTCACAACCAAATTGGAATAGTCAGTCAGCAGTTCAATCCCGTCCGGATAATTCTCATCAGACACATATTCACTGTATGCTTCATCAAGCACCACCAGAACATCACCCGGCACTTCAGTCATAAACGTTCTGAACTCGTCACGCCCAAACATGGTACCCGTCGGGTTATTAGGGTTTGCAAGAAATACCACCCTAGTCTGAGAGTTAATCGCCTTCGCCATAGCACTCAGATCATGACCGTAGTCTTTAGCAGGCACCATATTCAAATCAGCACCCACTGCCTGGGTAGAAATAGGATAAACAGCGAACGCATACTGCGAAAACACAGCGTTGGTTCCTGGCTGCAAAAAGGCACGTGCGATTAAGTCCAATACATCGTTTGAACCATTTCCGAGCGTTATTTGATTCGGTTTAAGATCAAATCGACTTGATAGAGCCTGCTTTAACTCAAACCCATTACCATCAGGATAACGTGTTAATTCAGGTAACTCCGCCTCGATTGCAGCTAAGACACGCTTCGAAGGGCCTAATGGATTTTCATTACTGGCCAGTTTGACAATATCATCGGGGTTTAACCCCAACTCACGCGCCAACTCATCAACAGGTTTCCCCGGTTGATATGGATGTAGTTTTGCCACACCAGGAACAGCGTTTTGAACCAGCTTGTCTATATTTGAACCCATCAGAAAATCCTTACTTCCTTATTGCCCTAAGATCAAAGAACACCACAAGGGTATGAACCAAGGATCTTAAGATCCGTAGCTCTTTCCCCTACATCCTTAAGTGCTTTTTGAATTAATTCGTCACTTGCATGACCTTTAAAGTCGATGAAGAACACATAATTCCAAGCACCGGATTTAGAAGGACGCGTTTCTACCCGAGTCAAATCAATACCCATTCGATGGAAAGGTTCCAACAAATCATGCAAAGCACCAGGCTTATTACGCATGGAAACCAGAATCGACGTCTTATCGTCACCACTTTCAGGAACAGGGTGACTGCCAATAATCAAGAATCGAGTAGAATTGTCAGGCTGATCTTCAATTTTCTCTGACAGTTTTTTCAAGCTATATAGCTGAGCAGCGGTTTCACCAGCAATGGCCGCAGCATTCCATTCACCACGTACATGCTTAGCCGCTTCAGCATTACTGCTAACCGCCACACGCTCAGCATGAGGATAGTTTGCATCAAGCCACTTGCGGCATTGAGCCAATGACTGAGCATGAGAATAAATACGGCTAATCTTGTCTTCTTTGGTGACATCACTCATCAGCAGATGATGATGAATTCTCAAAACCACTTCACCGCAAATATGAATATTGCTATCCATGAAATTATCAAGCGTGTGATTAATGACGCCTTCGGTACTGTTTTCAACAGGAACAACGCCATAGGACACAGAACCCGCCGCCACTTCACGAAACACTTCATCAATAGCAGACATAGGCACAGTAACTGCGGAATGCCCGAAGTGCTTAAGAGCCGCTTCCTGAGTAAATGTACCCTCCGGCCCTAAAAATGCGACTTTAACCGGATCTTCCAATGCCAAACAAGCGGACATAATTTCTCTGAAGAGACGCGCCATCTCTTCGTCATCCAATGGCCCTTGATTAAGATCCATAATTTTACGCAACACCTGAGCTTCCCGCTCAGGTCGGTAAAATAACGTTGAGTCAGCACCAGCATTCGTTTTAACTTCAGCCACTCGTTGCGCACATGAAGCCCGATTACTGATCAGATCAAGGATCTGCTTATCAATGGAATCGATCTGGTCTCTTAACGAGAGCAATTCTTTTTCTGTAGACACTATTTTTACCCTGTCTTTTCGATTTTGAAGAAGATACATATTCTTCAAAGTTTAGTTCCGGGATCACACTCTAATAAAACAAATAGAGATAGAATCAAAACCAAACGGAATTATGCATAATCCTTTTCAAATGCTTTCATGAAATCAATCAAAGCATCCACTGCCCTTTCTGGTACAGCATTATATATACTGGCTCTCATTCCACCGACAGAACGGTGACCAGCCAAATTCAACAGACGAGCCTCTTCCGCCTTTTGAAGAAACTTGGAGTCTAACTGATCATCAGCCAGTACAAACGGCACATTCATTCTTGAACGATACCTTGGATCTACTGGATTTGAATAGAAATCACTTTGATCAATATAGCCGTATAACTTGTCCGCTTTTCGCTTGTTAATTTCAGCCATTTCTTTCAAACCACCCTGGCGCTTCAACCACTTAAATACCAAGCCAGATAAATACCATGCATAAGTTGGTGGCGTGTTATTCATAGAGCCAGCCTTTGCATGAACCTGGTAGTCAAACATAGTTGGAGTAAAGTCTTTTGCTTTTCCTAAAAGATCTTTACGCACGATGACAATCGTAAGACCAGCCGGGCCAATATTCTTTTGAGCACCCGCATAAATCAGCCCAAACTTACTCACATCCAACGGCTCAGACAAAATACTTGAAGAATAGTCAGCAACCAAAGGAGCATCGACATTTGGAATAAAGTCGAACTCGACACCACCAATGGTTTCATTTGGAGTGTAATGCAAATAGGCAGCATCCTTAGATAATGCCCATTGATCGAAATCCGGTACCGTTGTGAAATTTTCAGCTTCACTTGAAGCAACTACATTCACATCACAATAACGTTTAGCTTCAGAAATCGCTTTCTTGGACCATTGCCCTGTATTCACATAATCAGCCGTTGTTTTATCACTCAACAGGTTAAGCGGCACCATACTGAACTGCGAACTCGCACCACCCTGAACAAACAGCACTTCATAGTCATCACCGATTGCCAGCAAGTCTTTAAAGTCTTGCGTTGCTTCATCAGCGATCGAGACAAACTCATCACTTCGGTGGCTCATTTCCATAACGGAACAACCCACACCATGCCAATTTGCTATTTCTTCCTGTGCTTGAAATAACACTTCTTCCGGCAATGCCGCCGGGCCCGCACAAAAGTTGTATGCTCTAGCCATTCGATTTCCAGCTTAGTTACTAAAATATTATTTAATTAGAAAATACAAATAGAAAAAGAAGCCTACAAGACAGTAGGCTTCAAAAACTTACTCTTGAGGCGCATCCGCATCAGGCGCACTGGACTGTCCAGATGATTGATCGACAACTACTGCTTCACCTTCAACCATTCCACCCTCTAAGACGTCACCCTCTTCGCCCTCTTTTACTTCAGGCTCAGAAATACGTTCTACACTTACCAACTTCTCATTAGTGGACAAGTTAATCAGACGAACACCCTGCGTGTTACGACCAAGTACCGACACCTCATCAATTCGAGTTCGAACCAGAGTACCCTGATCGCTGATCAGCATCATTTCATCGCCATCATGAATCAGAGTCGCACCAACCATCTCACCGTTACGCTCAGTGGTTTGCATGCCAATAACCCCTTGGCTACCACGATTATAAGTCGGGAAATCAGACGTCTTCGTACGCTTGCCATATCCTCGCTCACTTGCGGTCAGAATATAACCTTCTTCATCAGGAATAATAAGTGAAATTACACGAGCATCTTCCGGCATTTTAATACCACGAACCCCACGTGCCGTACGGCCCATAGCTCGTACATCCTCTTCACTGAAGCGAACAACTTTACCTGTGTTTGATGAAAGCATGATATCGCATTCACCATTGGTAATTGCTGCACCAATCAAACGATCATCGTCTTGAAGTTCAACTGCAATCAAACCAGAACTGCGCTGACGAGCAAATGCAGTCAAGTCCACTTTCTTAACAATACCGCGCTGAGTCGCCATAAAGACATAATGGCCTTCAACGTATTCGCGAACAGGAAGGATCGTAGAAACTTTTTCGTCTTCATCCAGAGGAAGAAGATTTACAATCGGACGACCTTTTGCCTGACGACTACCTGATGGAATCTCGAATACCGTCAACCAGTAAACCTTGCCCTTATCGGTAAACAACATGATGGTTTCATGAGAATTCACAACCAATAAGTGCTCAATATAGTCCTCATCCTTCATGTCGGTTGCGGACTTACCTTTACCACCACGTCTTTGCGCTTGATAAGTATCCAATGGCTGAGTTTTCGCGTAACCGCCATGAGAAATGGTCACTACCATTTCTTCTTCTGGAATCAAATCAGCAACAGTTAGATCCTGACGAGACGCAATAATTTCACTTCGACGCTCATCACCATACTCTTCAACAATTGCTTCAAGCTCTTCACGAATCACTTCCATCAAGCGCTCGCGACTACCAAGAATCTCAAGCAACTCTGCAATCAAGTCGATCTTTTCTTTGTACTCTGCGATCAGTTTTTCGTGCTCAAGACCCGTCAAACGGTGCAAACGCAATTCCAGAATTGCTTGAGCCTGTTCCGGAGACAGATAATATTTACCATCACGCAAACCGTACTTTTCAGGCAATTCTTCTGGACGACACGCATCAGAACCAGCACGCTCCAACATATCCAGAACACTGCCAGGTGACCAAGGTGTTTCAATCAAGCGCTCTTTTGCAATCGCTGCAGTTTCAGATTTCTTGATGGTTTCAATCACAGGATCAATATTAGCAA
Source organism: Litoribrevibacter albus (assembly GCF_030159995.1). Classification (NCBI taxonomy): domain Bacteria; kingdom Pseudomonadati; phylum Pseudomonadota; class Gammaproteobacteria; order Oceanospirillales; family Oceanospirillaceae; genus Litoribrevibacter; species Litoribrevibacter albus. Next base: position 84,042 of record NZ_BSNM01000009.1, read on the forward strand.
GTGCAACGGCCAAACCTTCCAAAACATGGCCGCGTTCACGTGCTTTACGCAGTTCGTATACAGTACGACGAGTTACAACTTCACGGCGATGCTGAACAAACGCTTCTAACAGCTCTTTTAGATTTAATGTTTTCGGTTGACCATCGACCAAGGCAACAGTGTTAATACCAAATACATTTTCCAAAGGTGTTTGCGAGAACAGATTGTTCACCACAACGTCGGCATTCTCACCACGTTTCAAATCGACTGCGATACGAAGACCGTCTTTATCTGATTCGTCACGTAGCTCAGAGATACCTTCAATCTTCTTATCTTTTACCAGCTCAGCAATTTTCTCGATCAAACGAGCTTTGTTCACCATGTAAGGAATTTCGGTGAACACAATTGTCTCACGTCCAGTCTTTGGATCTTCCTCAACATGATGACGCGCACGCATATATATGCGACCACGACCGGTACGATATGCCTGAATAATACCAGCGCGACCATTGATGAAAGCACCGGTTGGGAAATCAGGCCCAGGGATGTATTCCATCAAACCATCAATATCAAGCTCAGGATTTTCGATCAAGGCAAGGCAGCCATTAATGACTTCGGTAAGGTTATGCGGTGGGATATTTGTCGCCATACCAACGGCGATACCAGAAGAACCATTCACCAACAAGTTTGGAACGCGGGTCGGCATAACTTCCGGGATTTGCTCAGTACCATCGTAGTTAGGTACAAAATCAACGGTTTCTTTTTCAAGATCCGCTTGAATTGCATGTGCAATTTTGTTCATTCGAACTTCGGTATAACGCATGGCAGCTGCAGCATCACCATCGATTGAACCAAAGTTACCTTGACCATCAACAAGCATGTAACGCATTGAGAAAGGTTGCGCCATACGAACAATCGTATCGTATACCGCAGAGTCACCGTGTGGGTGGTATTTACCGATCACATCACCTACCACACGAGCAGATTTTTTATACGGCTTATTCCAATCATTACCCAATACATTCATAGCGTACAAAACACGACGATGCACAGGTTTCAAACCATCCCTTACATCAGGCAATGCACGCCCAACAATAACGCTCATTGCATAATCTAGATAAGACTGCTGGAGCTCTTCCTCAATATTGATATTGCTTACTTGTTTGGCAAATTCAACCATAAAACCTAATTCCCTTGTCGTCACACAGGATGCGCACTAATGTGTCAGCGACGAAAAATTTGTCGATTTCAAGAACTTTGTTCGTTGTTTTAAATCTCAAGTTCTGAAAACTCAGCAACCACAGCTTGGACATGCGCAGTTCGCAACGCCTAATCAGAAGCTTCCATAAAATGGTGGGTTAACTGTCTGAAAATAAGATCGAAATCATACACCAAGCAAGCTGTTTTTTATAGAAAAACATCACTCAATCATGGACAATGGTGCCACATTTATTTACAGCGCTTTCTTCTCTGGAAATTAATGAGGCCAACAAGATCATTTACGCTGTTATTAAAGGGAGAAACAAACAATGACAAGCACTTTACAAGCAATTGAAGCACAATGGATTATTCAATTTGACCTCCCTCATGTTCTTGAAAATCACAGCCTCATTATTTTAGATTCCTCAATACACGACATCCTGCCCACCACCGAAGCAAGAGAAAAATATCCAGACGCCAAGCGCCACATCCTTGAACAACACGCTCTTATACCCGGCTTCATAAATACGCACAACCATGCAGCCATGACATTATTTAGAGGCATGGCAGACGACCTACCTCTAATGACCTGGCTAAACGATCACATCTGGCCTGCCGAAGGACAATGGGTAAGCCATGAGTTCGTAAAAGATGGAACAGAGCTGGCCATCGCGGAAATGTTGCTTTCAGGCACCACAACCTTCAGCGACATGTACTTCTTTCCAGAAGCAACTGCCGAGGTAGTAGATAAAGCCGGTATCAAAGCCCAACTATGCACCCCAATTCTGGAATTCCCAACTGCGTGGGGCAGCGGACCAACTGAATATCTAGAAAAAACACGCAAGCTAATTGAGCAATACTCAGAACATTCTCGAATTGAAATCGCAGCAGGCCCACACGCCCCTTACACAGTTTCAGACGCCACGTTTACTGAGTGCTTAAAGCTACAACAAGAAACAAACTGCGCCATTCAAGTTCATCTTCATGAAACCCAGTTTGAGGTGGATGAATCCCTAAAAGAACACAACATGAGACCCATTGAGCGCCTAAATCGCCTGGGAGTTCTCAACAAAAACACACAATGTGTTCACATGACCGCACTGAATGAAGACGACCTAAAAACAGTTCAAGCGAGTGAAACTCACCTGATCCACTGCCCTGAATCAAACCTAAAACTGGCAAGCGGTTTCACCCCCATTGGCACTATTCAAGAACAAAACATAAACATTGCTATTGGCACAGACGGCGCAGCCAGCAACAATGATCTCGACATGCTAGGCGAACTAAGGACTGCCGCGCTAATGGCAAAAGCAGTCAAGCAAGACGCGACCACCTTTAATGCACTGGACGCATTAAAAGCAGCCACCATTAATGGCGCCAAAGCACTGAACATCCAAAACAAAACCGGAAGCCTTGAGATCAGAAAGTTAGCAGACATTACAGCAATTGATCTATCTCACATCCACTGCCAACCGGTATATGATCCAATCTCTCAAATCGTATACACTGGCCGAAGCGATCAAATTACCAACGTCTGGTCAGAAGGCAAGCTCTTGGTCAAAAACCGAGAACTGACTACTCTGGACCAAACAAGCATCATAAAGAATGCAAAAAACTGGGCAGACAAAATCAAAGCCGCCCAAGAAAACCAATAAGACTTTTGCCTAACAGCACAATTTTTCCTCAGGAAGTAGAATGAGCGAACAGCACCACATAAATGTAGACAGAGAAGAAATTGCTAAATTTGAAGCCCTAGCCAGCCGTTGGTGGGACCCAAACAGCGAATTTAAACCACTACATGAGATCAATCCATTACGATTAAATTTCATTGATGAGAAAACATCCTTAAACGGAAAACGCGTTTTGGATGTTGGTTGTGGCGGCGGAATTTTGGCCGAATCAATGGCTCGTCGAGGCGCAGATGTAATGGGTATCGATATGGGTGAAGCACCTTTGTCTGTTGCTCAACTCCACGCACTGGAAATGGGAGTTGAAAATGTTAGCTATCAGCAAATCCCTGTAGAGCAACTTGCCGCAGAACAACCGCAAAGCTTTGATGTCGTTACCTGCATGGAAATGCTAGAGCACGTTCCCGACCCGTCCTCCATCATCCAGGCGTGTGCCACTTTAGTTAAGCCAGGTGGCCACGTTTTCTTTTCGACACTCAACAGAAATCCTAAATCATTTCTGTTTGCTATTGTTGGAGCAGAATACGTTCTTCAAATGCTGCCAAAAGGCACTCACGAATTTAAGAAATTCATCAAACCTGCTGAACTTATTCGCTGGACGCGCCATGCAAATCTAAAAGCACACGAAACCGTAGGTTTAACGTACAACCCCCTCACTAAAGTCTACAGACTTTCCAGTGACGTTGATGTTAATTACATGGTTCACACCACGCTATCAGAATAATTGGCAATCAAACACCATGACATACAAGGCCATACTGTTTGACCTGGACGGCACCCTATTGGACTCAGCCGTCCACTTTCACACCATTCTCAACAGACTTGCCAAGAAACATGATTTAAAAGCCCCAAGCGAAACCAGCGTCAGAAGCTGGGCATCCAACGGTGCCGCCGTCATGGTTGAGCAATGTCTAGAGATTTCGGCAAATACCGAACAACATCAATCGCTATGCGATGAATTCCTGAAGCTTTATGACACCGAAGTTCACGAAAGTTGCCCACTATTTGACGGGGTGGAAGCACTTTTAAGAAAGCTCGCAGATAAAAACATCCCTCTAGGCATCATTACCAATAAAGGCCGACGATTTTATCAGCACATCGAACCACAGATTTCAGAGATTGCGCCAATTGCTATTGGCATTACCCGTGATGACGTCACCGAAATCAAACCTAATCCGGAAGGGCTAGAAATCTGCAGTAAAAAGTTATCAGTGCCGCCTTCCGATTGCCTTTATATTGGCGACCACAAACGAGATATTGATGCAGCACACAACGCACAAATGCCAAGCGCTGTAGCAAACTGGGGCTACCTTCAACCAGGAGATCAACCCAGTCAATGGAATGCGACACATATTTTTGAATCGCCGAATGATCTAATGCAATTTATCTAACGAACTGTTCTTATGCTGAATTGGCGAACTTCGCTATAATGCCGGCAGACACTTTAATCGAGATCCTTATTTAAGATGTTTAATTACGAAGCCCCAGAAAACTGCCTTAAAGGTAAAAAAATTCTAGTAACAGGTTCTGCAGCCGGCATTGGACGAGCTGCCGCTATCACTTACGCAAAATACGGCGCCACAGTCCTACTACACGGCCGAAAAGAAAAAACACTTAATCCTGTTTATGACGAAATCGTCAATGCCGGGTACGCCGAACCTGCTATTTGCCCTCTCGATCTCGAATTTGCACAACCAGAACATTATGAAGAACTTGCCGCACTGGTAGAACAAGAATTCGGCACACTAGATGGCTTGCTCAATAACGCGAGCATTTTAGGCGCTCGCTCCCCTATTCAGTCCTATGACCCTTCGCTTTGGATGAAAGTGATGCAAGTGAACGTCAATGGCTCTTTCATGATGACACAAGCGATGCTGCCGCTTATGCAGCATGAGCGTCCTGCATCTATTATCTTAACGTCCTCCAGTGTAGGCCGAAAAGGAAGAGCACACTGGGGTGCGTATGCTGCATCTAAATTTGCTACCGAAGGACTGATGGAAACCCTGGCAGATGAACTATCAGGCATGTCTCAAGTTCGCGTTAACTCGATCAACCCAGGCGCAACTAAAACAGAAATGCGGGCATGGGCCTACCCAGGTGAAAACCCGAATGATAACCCATCGCCATTTGACATCATGAATCTATATCTTTATCTAATGAGCGATGACAGCGTCGGCACAACCGGACAACAGCTAAACGCCCAATAACCAAACACCCAAAAGTAAACAAAAGTCGTGAACAAACACGTTCACGACTCCCCAATACAACCCAAAATCCAGCTATACTGCTCGCACTATAATAAAAACATCGTTCAAAGAGTGCCGACATGCTTAGAGCCCTGATTGCTTTTCTGTTATCTTTTTACGCTGCCTTTCTCCACTCTGAAGAAGTAACCATTAATATTGTAGGCGCAGAGTTCCCACCTTATTACACCAAGCATTCAGATAACCACGGCATCATTGGAGAAGTCATCCAGAAAAGCCTTGAGAACACCGACTTCAAACCCCGCTTTAAAATAAAACCCTTTGCTCGCGCATTGATAGAAGCAAAATCAGGAAAAGCAGACATCATCGCAGGGCTTTACAAAACCACAGAAAGAGAACAATTCTTTCACTACACCGATGCGATTATAAACGCCAAAATAGTGCTATACACACTGACAAGCAACCCAATAAAAACTCACAACCTCAACGACCTAATCTCCAAACGAATCGGAATGATTCGGCATTCCTCTACCCACGAGGATCTCTCAAACAACCTCAACATCACTGAAGTTAACAGTTACCAACAAGGCCTGGACATGCTCTTGAGAGAACACCTTGATTTCATGGTAGGTAACGAACTGGTAATACAACATTTACTCAACGGATCAAGATACAGCAACCAAGCCCAAAATATTAAATATATCCCCCCTGAAATAAGCCAAGAAAACACCTTTATTGCTACATCAAGAAACAGCCTCTACGAAGCAAAGCTGTTTAAACAATTAAATCAAGGAATAGAAGCACTAAAACAAAGCGGCAAACTTCAGAAAATCATCCAAAACAACCTAAAGAACCTATCAACGTCAAAAAACCAACCCTAAAACAACAAAGCAACAACACCCCATAATTAACGTCATAACCATGACGGCAAAATATTGCCGCCCTATTTAAAAGGCGTCAACAAACCATCAGAAAACCGTCACCTCAAGATAGATAGCCTTATAACTAACTGTTTTATTTATAATTTTTATTATTGGCACACCTTTGGCTCTTATTACTAAAAATCATATTAATCATCGTCATTAAAGACACGATTGTTAAGAACCAGAGGTATGTATGGTTACAACAGTTCAACCAAGACAACGAGTTTCTTTGAAAGATGCCAAATCCTTTTCGGCTTTCACCAATCTTGTAAAGACACAAGAACGCCAAAAAGAAGTTCGTCAACGATTGACTGCTCAATTACAAACTACTCTGGATGTAGAAAAACTTCTGACCATCTTCTATAAAGAAGTGCAACAGGTTGTTCAGGTGGGAGGTATCGTCTACCAAATGAAAGACAGCGATCAGCTGACCGTCAATCTAGGACAACAACATACGCATCGCTGCACTTATCAATTATCGTCAGAGACTGAGGCGATGGGCGAAATTACCCTTTCCCGCTCTAAACGATTCATTGAAGAAGAGCTAACCATTCTTGAAGGCCTATTCAGCACGCTTTATTTTCCATTAAGAAATTCATTAGCGTATCGCTCAGCCATTATGGCAGCAAGAAAAGACCCTCTGACCAACACATGGAACAGAGCAGCAATGGATGAAACGCTTGATCGTGAAGTAGAACTATCAAAACGCCACAATCAGCCTATGTCTGTTCTAATGCTGGACATTGATCACTTTAAAGCAGTGAATGATCGCTATGGCCACAGCGCCGGGGATTTAATTCTTCAGGAAACCGCCAAAATCATCAATCGCGCAAGCCGTCAAACCGACCTGCTATTCAGATACGGCGGCGAAGAATTTTTGTTAGTTTTAAACAAAACTGATCATAACGGAGCTCAAATCATTGCTGAGCGCATCCGTCAAGGATTGGAACGCCACGCCATGAAGTGCGGGGAATCCAACATTGCAGTTACTACCAGTATTGGCGTAGCTAGTTGCCGCAGCACCGACACAACTGAAACATTGGTAGGAAGAGCGGATAAAGCTCTATATCAAGCAAAGATTTCAGGAAGAAATCAAACACGATCTGGAGAGTAGCCTTCGCTACTCTCTACTTTCACACTCAAACTTACTGATCCAATAAGCCTTCCGTTAGAAACGACGTTTTTTAGCCACACGACGTTGAGTATGCTGTTGCTGACGCTTACGACGACCCATATCTAATTTTTCTTGCTGAGTACGACGAGTAAAGGCAATTTTGGACATACCTAAACGAGTACGAAGCTCATTCACTTCTTTGTTTGGCATTTCAACCCAAGTACCCACCTTACACTCAGAAGGCATAAATACTGAACCATAGCGAACACGCTTCAGTCGGTTAACCTCTACACCTTGAGATTCCCACAAGCGTCGAACTTCACGGTTACGTCCTTCCATCAAACAGACATAAAACCACTGGTTTCGACCCTCACCACCACCGTGTACCACGTCAGTGAATTGAGCCATACCATCTTCAAGAAGCACACCTTCAAGTAGACGATTAACCATTGGCTCGTCCACTTCACCGTGGATACGACATAAATACTCACGATCAATGCCTGTTGAAGGATGCATTAACTTATTGGCCAGCTCACCATCCGTTGTGAACAGCAACAAACCTGTTGTATTCACATCCAAACGACCAACACTGATCCAGCGCTGCCCTTTTACTTTTGGCAAACGATCAAAAACGGTTGGACGACCATCCGGATCATTTCGCGTACATACTTCACCCTCAGGCTTGTTATAAATAAGTACTCGACACTGACCTTCATCCAAACCTTTCAATTCGACTTTTCGACCATCCAAAAACACTTGATCTCTGGAGTCAATTCGATCACCCAACTGTGCAACCGTTTCACCGACCTTAATACGTCCTTCAGTAATCCAGCGCTCAACCTCTCGACGAGATCCCAAGCCAATCTGACTTAGCACTTTCTGTATTCTTTCTTTCATGTTTTAACCTCAAGGCACTGATTGGCTTCCCTATCCAGTGCTATTCACTTTCATCTTCAGAGTCCTGTTCTGAAGGACGTTGATTCAACAAAGCCGCTTGCTCAGCCAATTTTTGCTGAATCAAACGCTCAATATCCGCTTCTGACATTTCATCGCCAGAAATTTTCTGTCCAAAGGTGCGCTCTGTCAGTTTGACTTCCGCATCTTCATTATTAGGCTCAACCACTTCCACTTGATGCAGCGCAGTCGACATCTCATCATCTGATGCACCTGTTTCAAATCCACTAACCCCTGACACTTCAAGATCAGACGCCTCTACCGAGCCGTGGTTCTCATACTCACTCAATTCATCATCAGCTTCCTGAACTAACAACTCTTGCTGCTCAACTTCTTGAACCGATAATTCTAGACGATCAGCTAACTGGGCAAAGCGGGAACGTGAAGCCACAGACTTCTCAGGCTCCATACTCTGAAATTCAGAAACATCTTGGTGTTCCGGCTCAGCATCAGCTTGAGCCTGAGTCCACCAACCTGGTAATTCATCAGCTTGCTGATTTCCATCCGCATCCACCACCCCTGAACCATCAGTAGAATCGGTACCAACACCAGACGAAACCACTTGTCCACGCTGAGCTTCTGGTGAACGGATCATTTTCTCGAAAGCCTTATTGAATCGATCAATGTCCGTCAGCTCTTCACGCGCAGCCATCTCTTGCTGAAGTTCTTTTTCCTTCTGTGCCATTTCTTTGGCCAGTCGAACTTCTTCTTTGTCAGCTAAACTAGCCTCATCCAAAGCAACATCGACAGGCTCTTCAGTATCAGGAATCATGTCCGCTGATTCCCCGTCAAATTCGGCACCCTGATCAACCTGCTCCATAGGCGCTGAAGGAAGGTATTCATCACCAAAATCCAACTCGGGATTAATCTGCTCAAGATCCCTGACTTCAGACAGCTCAGGTAACTCCGTCAAAGACTTCAAATTAAAGTAATCCAAAAATTTACTGGTTGTGGCATAAAGCGCTGGTCGACCAGGTACATCTTTATGCCCAACCACTCTCACCCACTCTCGTTCCAGCAAAGTTCGAACGATGTTACTGCTTACTGAAACCCCGCGAATATCTTCAATATCACCACGAGTAATGGGTTGACGATAGGCAATCAGAGCCAGCGTCTCCAACAGCGCTCTGGAATACCGCTGCGGCTTCTCTTCCCATTGTTTAATCACATAAGGCGCCACTTGCTCCGCCACTTGAAAGCGATAGCCCGATGCCACCTCTTTCAATTCAATACCGCGAGCCTTGTAGCGCTTTACTAATTTTTGGAAGGCAGCACGAATATCAGAATGATGGGGAACAACATCGTCTTCACCAAAATAGCCCTTCACATCCGAAACAGAAATCGCCTTACCAGAAACCAGCAAAGCACCTTCAATAATCTGCTCAAGCAATTTTGCACTGATTTTATTCGTCATCCTTCTCGTCCTGCTCACTATCCGGCTGGGCCGCCTCAACCTCTTCGGCTATTTCAGAATCTTCGGCTATCTCAGCATCTTCAGAAGCCTCACCCTCTGCCGCCATCTCGACTTCGAGCTCATCACTCTGATCAAGCTCACTGACATCATCTTCCATCACATTCTGCTTGGCACGAACATGAATTTCACCAAACACTTGAGATTGAGAAAGCTCCACCAAAGACTCTTTAACTAACTCCATGATCGCCAAGAAAGTTACCACCACACCCATTTTGCCTTCATCGATTGAAAACAAGTCTTTAAATGCCATCAACTGACCAAACTTTAACTTGCTTAAAACCTGTGACATACGCTCTCGGGTCGATAGGACTTCCCTGGAGATATGGTGATGCTCAAACATTTCTGCACGCTTAAGCACATCCGACATTGCCAGCAACACTTCTCGAAGATCCACGTCAGGGTGTTGCTTTACATGCTCAAACTCATCATCTCTCGCTGGCGCCAACATCACATCGCGCTCTACGCGAGGGATTTCATCAAGATTCTCTGCCGCAACCTTAAAGCGCTCATACTCCTGCAAGCGCCTGATCAACTCAGCCCTTGGGTCTTCCTCTTCCTCTATATCCTCATTATGTCGAGGCAATAAAGATCGGGACTTAATTTCAGCCAGCATTGCAGCCATCACAAGATACTCGGCAGCCAGCTCGAAGCGAGTAACCTTCATCAGCTCAACATACTCCATATACTGAGTCGTGATCTGACTGATGTTAATGTCCAGAATATCAATGTTTTGCTTTCGGATCAGATACAACAATAAATCCAGCGGCCCTTCAAAAGCATCAAGAAAGACTTCTAGAGCTTCAGGCGGGATATACAGATCTTGCGGTAATTCAGTAACCGGCTGGCCAGCCACTTTTGCCAACGGCAATTGGTGCTGGGTAGGAGTCGATACGTCATCTTGAGACGAACGTTCTGCTGAATCGCTGATTGCTTCAGAAACAGACACTTCAGAACCTGACGTTTCCGAAGATTCAGGAGAAATAGCCTGCTCAGCCTCTAATTCAGGAGACGCTTCTGCAGATTGAATATCAGAATCTGACATAGTATTCCTATTGTTTCCCAACAATCATTGATCAATGCATCAATTGAATACGACACTCGATGAAAGAAGAAAACCCAGAACAGCCTCACTAAGCGATCTGGGTTTACTCATACATTGCGCTCTTAAATCAAACAGACTCAAACGCAACGTAATATCAAACACACGATATTAATTTCGGTAAGATAATGCCATTGCATCTCTTACTTCAATCAAGGTTGCTCGCGCTTCCTCTCGTGCTTTTTCGCTGCCTTCTTTGATGATGTTTTTCACCAACTGAGGGTTGTTTTCATACTCAACGGCACGCTCATGAATTGGAGCCTGCTCTTTAAGTACGGATTCAATAACCGGTTTCTTACAATCCAAACAACCAATGCCTGCTGTACGACATCCTTTCTGAACCCAATCCTTCACATCGTCATCTGAATAGACTTCATGAAGCTGCCACACAGGACACTTCTCAGGGTCGCCCGGGTCAGTCAAGCGAACACGTTGAGGATCAGTCATCATGCGCTTAATCTTTTCTTCAACAACCGAAGCCTCTTCACGTAAAGCAATGGTGTTGTTATAGGACTTAGACATTTTCTGCCCGTCCAAGCCTGGCATTTTAGATTCAGGCGTTAGCAAAGCTTGTGGCTCAGGAAGAATGACTTTTCCGCTACCTTCCAGATAACCTAACAGACGCTCTTTATCACCAATCGTAATGTTTTGCTGATCATCAAGCAGCGCCCGGCCTTTCTCCAGCGCTTCTACATTACCCTGCTCCATGAACTCTTTACGCATGGTTTTGTATAGTTTCGAAGCCTTTTTGCCCATCTTGCGAATAGCGGCTTCGGCCATCTCTTCAAAACCTGGTTCACGACCATAGATATGGTTGAAACGACGTGCGATTTCACGAGTCAATTCAATGTGAGACACCTGATCTTCACCCACAGGCACCTGACCAGCACGGTACATAAGAATGTCTGCGCTCTGAAGCAACGGATAACCAAGGAAACCATAGGTCGAAAGATCACGGTCTTTCAGCTTTTCCTGTTGATCCTTATAGCTTGGTACACGCTCCAACCAACTAAGTGGTGTCATCATAGATAACAGCAAATGCAGTTCTGCGTGCTCAGGCACTTTGGATTGAATAAACATGGTGGATGAGCCTGGATTAACACCAGCGGCTAACCAATCTATCACCATATCCCAGGTATGATGTTCAATGTCACCAGGCTCAGCATAATGCGTGGTTAATGCGTGCCAATCAGCAACAAAGAAGAAACAATCGTAGTTGTGCTGTAGGTTTACCCAATTTTTCAATACACCATGGTAGTGACCTAAATGCAGACGACCCGTAGGTCTCATACCTGACAATATGCGGCGTTGCGAGTCCACCGTGTTTAACTCCTTTAACAACTATTCATAGAGTTTAAAAACGTATCGTAGAATTTAAAAACTCTTATATAACTCCCGAAAACCTCGGGACCAAAAATAAAGCGCGCATTATAGCGCGATTATTGGTAGGGAATCATGATTTTTCTGATTCAAAGGGAAGATTTCTTACGCCTTACTGAAACGGGGTAACATCCCCTGCACCTTCGCGAAGGATTTGTACTTCATCGTCCGATAAATTGACTACCGTTGTTGGTTCAAAGCCACAAAAACCGCCATCGATAATAAGATCCACCTGATTTCCGATAGTGTCACGAATATCGTACGGGTCTGTTAGAGGAAGTTCGTCACCAGGAAGAATAAGTGTTGTTGAAATAACCGGCTCAACAAACCCCATTAACATGGCATGACAGATCAAGTTTTCTGAAACACGAATGCCAATGGTCTTTCTTTTAGGATGCAATACTCGACGAGGAACATCTCGTGTCGCCTTCAGAATGAAGGTATAAGGCCCAGGCGTATGAGACTTCAGTAAACGATACATGTCATTATCAACACGCGCATAAGTCGCAATATCGGACAAATCCTTACACATTAATGTGAAGTTATGCTTATCATCCAAGCGTCGTATCGTTCTGATACGTTCCAGTGCTTTTTTATCCCCCAAGTGGCATCCAAGCGCATAACCAGATTCCGTGGGATAAACAACAACGCCGCCCTGTTTCAGGATCTCGGCGGCTTGGGCAATTAATCGGGGTTGAGGGTTTTCAGGGTGTATCTGAAAAAATTGGCTCATTGGTATTTCTCAATAAGAGCTTCTATTAAAACAAACTCAGTTTTCAGCCTGCTTATCAAAAAGCGGATCAACCTGTGTAAGAACTTTGGGTTCTTTCAACACAGCATTATGAACAAAGTCTAGCCCAACCTCTGGAATGGCACTAAACATTCCCAGATCAGACCAACTGGTGGATGCATGAAAGTCACTGCCAAACGAAGCCAGTAGGTCACGCTTTTGAACCTGTCTTAACATCCAACCAGTATCATCTTTTGTTTGACGACTACTGACCACTTCAATGGCATCGCCGTCCATATCCCAAAAATCATCAATCAAACGAGATAATTTTGTTTTGGTCATTTTATATTTAAGCGGATGAGCAAGAACGGCTTTTCCACCCGCCTCATGAATGCACTCGATAACATCACCGACTTCAGGCCAAATAAGCTTAATATCACCAATTTTGCCAGCACCTAAAAATTTATTAAAAGCCGCATCCATACTCGAAACCACACCCTGCTCAACCAGGAATTTGGCAAAATGAGGGCGCCCGATCACACTGCCATTAGCTATACCTTGAACTTGACTGAACACATCAGACAAGCCCAAGTGCTTCTCCAACTTGGCAGAAATGGTTTCTGCTCTCTGTAATCGAATCTCATCCTGAAAAGCTTCCGCTTTCAACATAGCAGGGTGAGTAACATTCACGCCTAAAGCAACCACATGAACATTCGTTCGATCAATTCGGGTAGAAAACTCAGCCGCCGGAATCAAGGTAATACCAGCGGCGTCCGCTAACGCTTCTGATCGTCGAAAGCCATTAAGCGTGTCATGGTCGGAAACCGCCAACACTTCAATGCCATTTGCTTTTGCCAACTCGATCAATTCATTGGGTGATAATGCCCCATCTGACACCGTTGTGTGGCAATGCAGATCAATATTATGTCGAAACTGCTGCATTTCAGCGGTTAACCCCTTCACTTCCAGTTAAAAACCTTTATCATTTTGCCATTAACCTGCGTTGCAGGCTATTTGTTTCATCCGCCTACCCTTTAGGAAAACAGTGTGTCGCTATTATGAAGTTCTTAATTGATTTTTTCCCCATCGCCATTTTCTTCGCTGTCTATAAGTATACCAACGATATCATTCTAGCCACGGCCATTCTGATTCCTTCTACCGCGCTACAAATTTTATATACCTGGGTAAAACACAGAAAAGTAGAGAAAATGCATATTTTCGGGTTTGCACTGGTACTGATTATGGGCGGTTTAACAATTGCCCTTAATGACAAGACCTTTATCCAGTGGAAGCCGACACTACTGAACTGGTTATTTGCTGTGGCCTTCCTGGGAAGCCAATTTATTGGTAAGCGAACCATTATCGAAATGATGATGTCCGGCAATATAGAACTCCCAGCCAATGTATGGAAAAACCTGAATCTATCTTGGGTTTGCTTCTTTATTGTTGCAGGTGCGGCAAACATCTATGTTGCCTACAATTTCAGTGAAGATGCTTGGGTTAATTTCAAACTGTTTGGCCTGTTAGGCATGACCTTTGTGTTTGTCATTATTCAGGGGATTTATATGGCCCAACATATGAAAGATGACAAAGAAATAACCGGTAAAGAGATTAACGTAGATAAAGCAGAATAATGAAAGACCGGGAATTTCAGTCGATTTCTGAACTTATCATCTAAATAAAGTCTTAGCTCAGAACTTTAAATTTTTAGGAAAGCTTGTTATATGTATTACGCAATTATTAGCCAAGATGTTGAAAACAGTCTTCCATTACGCAAAGAAGCAAGGCCAGCTCATCTGGCGCGTCTGGAAGAATTAAAAACACAAGGCCGCCTTTTGGTTGCAGGCCCGCATCCGGCTATAGACTCTGAAGACCCTGGTGAAGATGGGTTTACAGGTAGTTTGGTTATTGCTGAATTTGATAATTTGAACGCTGCTCAGGCTTGGGCGGATGAAGATCCTTATGTTGCAGCAGGCGTATATCAATCAGTAATAGTAAAACCTTTTAAAAAAGTGCTGCCTTAATGTTTTTATCTAACCGTACTTAAGGCGAACATCTGGCACATGGAAAAGGCAAATAAAACAATGAAAAAACTATTTAAAATCATTACCCTGGCCGGTTCATTACTGGCTATGGATATTGCATCAGCGCAAACTGCATACATCAGAGACACTCTTTATGTTCCACTTCGTAGCGGCCAAGGCACTGCCTTCCGTATCGTTCATAAAGGGTTAAAAACCGGGTCAAAATTGACAGTTTTGGAAGTATCAGAAGACGAAAACTATACAAAAGTTATGACGACAAAAGGCGTTGAAGGCTGGATTCAAAGCCAATACCTAAGTTACGAACCCGTTGCCAGCATCAAACTTGAAGAAGCAGAAGCTCAGCTAGCCAAGTTGATTGAACAAAACAAAGAGCTAAAGTCCAATCGTAAAGAACTATCAGGCGCGAAGAGCGGCCTTGAGCAATCCGTCACTCGTCTGGAAAAAGAAAACGCAGAACTCTCTTCTCAGCTAAAAGAGATCACTGAAGTTTCAGCTAACGCGATCAAATTGAATGAAGACAATCGCAAGCTGACTGAAAGTACACAACTGCTCAAGAATAAAATTGATCTCCTTGAAGCGGACAACATTCGCCTTAAAAACGACACCACAAAAAGCATGTGGTTAACCGGAGCCTCCATTGCATTCGTGTTTACGTGTCTAGGTTGGATTATCGCCACTCGTAAACGTAAAGACTCTGGCTGGGGTAACTCAGGCCTATAATTTTCCCGCAAAGTTTCGAGCCGGACTTACGTTCGGCTTTTTGCTGCATATTAAATTTGAACAGATTGAATTTGGAACCGTATTTATCATGAAACTACTGAACATGATGCGTAACACCCTTGTTGCTACAGCCCTTACTCTTGTATCTTTTGCAGGCTTTGCAGACGGCGAACCCAAAGTAGTGCTGGAGACTAACAAAGGCGACATCACGATCGAATTATTCCCTAATGAAGCACCCAAAACAGTCGAGAACTTTCTGAACTATGTGAACGACGGTTTTTACAATGGTGTTATCTTCCACCGCGTAATCCCTAATTTCATGATTCAAACAGGTGGATTTACAACAGCAAAAGTTCGCAAAGCAACCAGTACTCCCATTGAAAACGAAGCCACCAATGGATTGAGCAATTCACGCGGCACTGTGGCAATGGCAAGAACCAGAGCGATAAACAGTGCTACATCGCAGTTTTATATAAACCTTGTAGATAACCTTCATTTAAATCATCAAGGAAAAACACAAGAAACCTATGGGTACACTGTTTTTGGAAAAATAACAAACGACAGTTTCACTATCATTGATGAAATATCCAAAGTACAAACAACTCGCTACCAAGAACACAAATTCATGCCTGTATCAGACGTCATCATTAAGCGCGCCTACGAAGTAAAAGAAGAAACAGCAACCGTTGATGCATCGACTGCAGCTGAATCTTAGTATCCAAGTCTTAGTAGTAGACATAAACGGGGTAAGTGCTCTACCTCGTTTATGTCACTAAGCAATTCCCTGAGCTAACTCATTTCCTTTCCAATACGTCAGACTTATAATCGCCTTCCTTGAGCCAGCATCTGACCACTCAACGCTTTAAACACATCCTCTACAAAGACTCTACTCATGAAACATGCCGATCTTATTTGGGACGAAACCGGAACGCCCTGTTCTTCACAATTTGATGACGTCTACTTCTCCAAAGTTGGAGGACTGGACGAAACCAGGCATGTATTCCTGGCACATAACCAACTGCCAGAGCGTTTTCAGGCACTGTCGAAGCAGGACGAACGCAAAACATTTGTGGTCGCTGAAACAGGGTTTGGAACCGGGCTTAACTTTCTGGCGTGTTGCCAACTGTGGGATGAGCATATGGCCAATTCCAATCATGAACTTGTCTTTGTCAGCACAGAGATGTATCCGCTAACACATGAGGATTTGCAGAAAGCGCTCTCTGTTTGGCCTGAACTTGAGAAATGGTCAACACCACTGATGAATTCCTATCCAAAGGTCTGCACAGGGTTACAAACGTTACGGATTTCCGGCAAAATTCGGCTCATTCTTGCCTTTGGTGATGCCGCTGAATCTTTTTCAAAATTGAACGCTTCTATCGACGCCTGGTTTCTTGACGGTTTTGCGCCATCCAAAAACCCGGAAATGTGGTCTGACCGGTTATTCCAACAGATCCAACGGTTAAGCCATCAGAAGACCAGTTTTGCGACCTTTACCGCTGCCCGAGTGGTTAAAGATTTACTCACCAATCATGGATTTGAGTTCAAGAAAGCCAAAGGCTTCGGTAGAAAGCGGGACATGATCCACGGCCATTTCGTTCAAGCCAATGCCCCTCATAACTCCAACGCCAACACAGAGGTTTGGTATCAGACACCGATTCTGAGCCACCCCAATAAAACAGCCATTGTCGTTGGCGCTGGCTTAGCAGGAGCACACACTGCCAATGGACTCGCCAACCGAGGCTGGCAAGTGACCGTACTAGAGCAAGGTGAATGTGTCGCCAGTGGCGCTTCAGGCAACTATCAAGGTGTGCTGTACACCAAGCCTTCGGTACAAGAGACGAAAGAAGACTCGTTCTACCTGGCTTCGTTTCAATACGCCGTACAGCATTATCAAGCGCATTTTTCCGAGAGCGAGATATGGCAGCAAGCCGGTTTGATTCAACTGGCTCAATCCGAAAAAGAGGCGCTCAAATTAACTCGAGTGAATGAAAAGTATCTGGGGACAAGCTTCAATCAAAAGCTTTCGCCAGAACAAGCAACACAAAAGGCAGGCGTTGATTTAAACACAAACTTCGATGCTCTGTTCTACCCGGACTCTGGCTGGGTAAATCCGGCAGAAGCCTGTCGTGCATTGTTGAATCACTCTAATATTCAGGTCATCTGCAACACCAAGGCTTCATCTGTTGAACGAACGAACAGCATCTGGAATGTCACCCTTGAAACAGCGTCGTTTTCGAATGAATCATCAAAAGACGCTAGATCATCAGAAGACACTATATCATCAAAAAACAAAGTGTTATCAGCGGACATAGTGGTCCTCTGCTCCGCCTGGGAAGCGAATCAGTTTGAGCAGATGAAACACCTGCCATTAACACCGATCCGAGGACAAGTGAGTCAGGTTGATCTTGCAACAACATCCGCTGAGGCACCAAATACTGTAATTTGTGCAGATTCTTACGTGACGCCAAGCGACAACAACAAGTTAAACTTTGGTGCCACCTTTGACCTTAAAGACAGCGACGCCAGCTATCGTAACGAGGACATCAAAACCAATGTCTCTAAACTCCAGTCTATTTCAACTGAATTCAAAGTACTGGACGAACTGAATGAAGAACAAATTACAGGCAGAGCCTCGGTACGATGCATTACAAGTGATCGGCTTCCTGTAGTGGGCATGATCAACGATCATGATGCGATGCTGGATCAGTATCAACAACTAGCGAAAGACAGAAAGTGGCCCTATCAGGAACCTGGCAGCTATCACCCTGGCCTATACGCAAACTTAGGACATGGATCAAAAGGACTGACTACCATTCCTCTGTGCTCTGAATTACTCTGTGCAATGGTTGAGAATGATCCACTGCTATTACATCAAGAGTTGATTGACTCATTGAATCCAACGCGATTCACCATCAACGGTTTAATCAAAGGGAAGTTTTAATCACTACAAGCTTTGTTCTTAGCAACGAGTGAACCCCCACTTTCCGCCCTACCAAATACAAAAGAACCTGCACAATTGGCAGGTTCTTTTATTTGAGTAGCTAAGCAAGATATTGGCGATAACAACCTAATGCCAAGTCACTAACCCCCGGCTTTTTTAACCTGAAAACCTTTTGCTTTGAGAAGCTCTACGAGAAGATCTCGTTGATCACCTTGAATCTCAATAACACGATCTTTAAGTGCGCCACCCGTTCCACATTTTTGTTTGAGCTCTTTGGCTAACGTTTTCAGCTCATCTTTGGTCACCGGAACCCCAGTAACCAAGGTTACACCTTTGCCTTTACGACCTTTGGTTTCACGACTGACTCGAACAATGCCATCACCCTCAGGAATACCCTCATCCTTACCACAGCTGCATTGATCTACAGGGTTTCCACACTCAGGGCACGCTCGCCCGAATTCAGTAGAAAACACAAGTTTTGAGTTCTTTTGCCGTGCCATTAAGACGCCTCTTTTGATTTCGATTTCATCAAATCAATCGCTTGCTGTGTACGATTGATTTCTAACTTTATGGTATTGAGCTGATTATCCAGTTTTTCGATGGCTTCCGCATCGATTAATTTGGTTTTTATCTCTTCCAGCGTATCAATCTGATTCCTGCATTCCTGACGATGTTTACGAAGGCGCTCTAACTCTGTCACGCCTTCTGCTTTATCAAACATCAAGCTTTCAGGAGTCGCTGCCAGATCATCTTTCGATTCAGATCGACTCTGACCTTTTGGCATCACTTTCTGTTTAGGATCTAACGGCCGCTGATTCATAAAGCCAGGCGATACAATTTCAATGCCTTCACCATGAAGAATCGAAACCACATTTTTTCGCAACAAGGAACGTACCGTCACCAACTGACCAACATCCGTTAAGAAGCCTGCAACCTTATAGCTAATGGAGAAGTCCCCCAAGTTGGTAATCAGCACAAACGGATCAGTAAGCCCTGTCTCAATCGCGGCTTTTTGAAGGAGAGGTTCAACTTTAGAGGTGGCCACGTCATAGCCCAACGACAACTCGACCGTGATAATGGTGCCGGAGCTGTGCACCACAGTGACAGGATTTGAGATTAAATACAGATTAGGAAAAGTCGTTAAATCACGATCTTCCGTCTGAATTTCAGTATGGAATAATCCACGCTCAGTTACCCGTCCAAAGCTGCCATTGATGCGAATGAAGTCTCCCGGTTTATAACTGTTGATGAGCCTCAACAATAAACCTGACATGGCATTCGCAACAAAGGTGGTGGAAGACAAGGCAATCACACCGGTGAAGACCACACCCAGCAAACTCAACACCTGACCCCGTGTGGAATCTGACATTGGCAGCAATAAAACAATGGTCAAAAGACCGCAGATACTCAGTAACAACATCAGTAACTGTCTGGGAAGCTTTGCTTCCGCACCGAGTCTGAGTCGCCGTCCTAAGAAAAACCAATTGGCCAATGACAAGATCAGAAAAACAACCGCCACACTCACCAAAACTGGTAAGAATTCTCTGGCTGCGTCTATGAAGTTGGTAAAAACATCCATGTTGACTCCAAAAAAGTAAAACTGACAGTTTGAATAGACAAACCCCACCCGTTACTTGCTATAACAACGTCACCTGCAAAAAAGACGGTCTATTCAGTTCAGATCAGCTGACACATTCATTTAACAATCATGCATTTAACACATATTCGTTTAAAGCATACTCGTTTAACGAATATTAGCTAAGCGCAAACATCTGCAAAAATTGCCCCTGTCAGTTGGGCTAAATCACTCGATGCCAACTCAATCTCCAACCCTCGCCGCCCGGCACTAACAAAGATCGTTTGCAAGTGCTGAGCCGAAGAGTCAATGACCATCTTCAAACGCTTCTTTTGTCCTAAAGGGCTAATACCACCAACCACATAACCGGTAGCACGCTCAGCGTCTTCCACCTTCGCCATCACCGCTTTTTTAGCTTTAAACGAGGCTGCACAGCTTTTTAAATTTAGTTGGTGACTAACTGGCAGTACAGCCACCACTAATTGCTTGTCCACCTCTGCCAGTAACGTTTTGAACACCAGTGACGGATCAATATTTAACTTTTCAGCCGCTTCCAAACCATAGGATTCGGCATTGGCGTCGTGCTCGTATTGATGGACCTGAAATGATATTTTGGCTTTTTTCGCCACATTAATCGCTGGAGTCATCGCTTTCCCTGTAGTAGCGAGAATGAATAAAAGAAACGCATTATATGGAACTCTCCCGACCATCTAAAGCGGATCTCAGGAGTTCTGTTCCCATACAATCAATAAGCCCTGTACAATGCCGTATTTCTCAGGACAGAATTTCTCAGGAGCAGATTCTATGATTGAACTTCCACTTACAAATGGCAGCCATAAAGTAGAACCGGGCTTATACCAGCACTATAAAGGCCCACAATACCGCGTGTTTGGTACCGCTCAACACAGTGAAACAGAAGAATGGCTGGTTGTATACCAAGCGCTTTATGGTGAGCAAGGGTTTTGGGTTCGACCATTAGATATGTTTACCGAAACCATCACCATTAACGGCGAAACGAAACCACGCTTCCAGAAAATCGGTGATTAATTTATCCCACCAATGATATCTGTCCTTCTTTCCTCGCTTATCTTACGTATTACTCATAGAGGCACTACTCTCCCGCGACTAGTCTGTATGAAATAAATCGGTCTAGCCTTATAGATGCTACTCATCAAGACAGCGACCTTAAAGCCTGTCTTTATGAGTCTTCTTTTGTTCTTTCACGCCTCTACTCCATACAACACTCATACAACCCTAAGAACCGTAATGAAATACCTAACTAAAGTTGGGATTACCTCTTTGCTTTTGTTTTGATAAATTGTCGGACAATCCAACATTAAGATCAAAGAATGATCCATAGGAGGAAAACATGTCAGAAATGAATACCGCAAGCTCGTTGAGTTCAGCTAAAGACAACAGTCCCAAAGACAACAGTCACTGGGCAACCGCGAAGAAATATTGGTACTTAGTAACCTTCATTGCACCAGCAGCACTGTTAGCTACCGCCCTGCTGGCCGCAATCACCGGCCAAGGAGGCTGGCTATGGGGCTTCACTGCCATCTTCTTTGTCATCATTCCTATCGTCGATACGATAGTGGGTGAAGATCCTTACAACCCCTCTAAGGAAGAAGAAGTCGAGTTAAGTAGCAACGATAATTACTACAAGAACATCCTGTATCTGGCGACGGCCACTCAATGGGCGGGCCTTATCACGATGACTTATGTGGTAACTCAATACAGTTGGGCCTGGTACGACATCCTAGGTGCGGTACTCAGTGTCGGAGCTTTGCATGCCATCGGCCTAACCATCAGCCACGAACTTGGCCACAAGGTCAGAGACAAACATCAGACTCTGGCTGCCAAGATCTGCTCGGCTTGCAGTGGCTATGCTCATTTCAATATTGAACATAACAAAGGTCATCACAAACACGTTGCGACCCCGGAAGACCCGGCTTCTTCCCGCATGGGGGAATCCCTCTATAAGTTTGCACTTCGTGAGCTTCCGGGAGCAGCACATCGCGGCTGGAAACTGGAGGCCGACCGATTAAAGCGCCTGAACAAGTCGTTCTTCTCAAAAGACAATGAGCTGTTACAAACACTGGCGATTACCTTCGTGGCCTATGGCCTGATGACAGCTGCTTTCGGCTGGATGGCTCTGCCTTTCTTACTACTGACAGCAGCTTATGGTTGGTTCCAGCTCACCATGGCAAACTACATCGAGCACTACGGCTTACTTCGCCAGAAAAGCGAAGACGGTCGATATGAGCGCTGCCAACCTAAACATTCATGGAATAACAATTTCAAAGCCACCAACCTGATTACACTGCACTTACAACGTCACTCAGACCATCATGCACATCCAACCCGTGCGTATCAGATTCTAAGAGATTATCCAGAAGCGCCTCAGTTGCCACATGGTTATCCGGCAATGATGGCTCTGGCGATGGTACCACCACTATGGAGACTGGTTATGGATCACCGTGTCGTTAAGTGGGCGAATGGAAATATGTCTCTGGTGAATATGGATCCAGCCTCTAAAAACAAACTGTTCAACAAATACCATAATCCGCAGGTCGCCACGTCCTGAGAATGAACCCAAGTAAAAACCTTAGGAAGGACCAGCGAGTAACGTTCATACAGAGGTACTCACTATTTAGAGGTACTCACTATTAAGAGGTAGTAATAATGAGCAAGTATCAATGTCCGGATTGTGGCTATGTTTACGATGAAACACAGGGCTGCGAAGAAGAAGGCTACGCGCCAGGCACTGAATGGGAAGACATTCCAGACGACTTCCCTTGCCCGGAATGCTTTGTCAGAGACAAACCCGACTTTGTAGAAATCAACGAATAATACTGAATTAAACAGATTGAATTGTAACTGGATTGAACAGTTACCAGATTGAATAGCGAGAAAGACGATGGATTATAAAAAATATCAGTGCCAATGCTGTGATCTTTTCTATGACGAAGCCCTGGGCTGGCCGGATGAAGGCATTCCTCCGGGAACCAGATGGGAAGATGTGCCAGACGAGTGGACGTGCCCGGATTGCTCGGCATCAAAGGACGACTTTGAATTAATTGCATAACACCTAAGTACTCGACCACCTAAATACGTTTTCTTATCATCGCGATGATGAGCTTAGCCCCAAATATGGGGCTTTTTTCATATTGAGCGATGACAAAATCAAGATTCACCAAGACTTGAACCAAATGAGCTCTCAGAGGATAAGGCTTAAAAGCAGGTCTGAAGGGAATCGTGGTAATCTCTGAGCAGAAAGCAATGGGACACAGGTCATATACACGATAAGGCGATTGTTTTAATCTCAAAAACGTTATATTCAGCTAAGCTTAAAGCTTATACGCTCAACATAATGTTTCAATGGATTGAACATGCTAAAACATCGTTTCTCGATAAAGATCCACATCACGACTCTATTCATATCTTTGATTTTGATTCTCGGCGGAGTGTTAGCCTGGTTTAACTACCTGAAAGTCTCTGAAATATTGATCAGTACCAGTAACCGCTTGTTTGATCATCTGGCGGATGAAGTCACCGATTCAATTGAAAACAACTACTTCAGTGTCATCAGCAATGTAAAATTGCTAGCAGAGACAGAACTCCCCAAAACAGACACATACGCAGACCGACAGCATTATGAGTCCGCGATGATCGCAATTTTAGACAACAATCCACGAACAGCCGCCATATCACTGGGCTACCCGGACGGGGATTACTTCATCATTCGGGCGATTGTCAGCAATTACATGCGAGAGAAGTTTGAAGCGCCTGATAATGCTCGCTTCATGATTGATCATATTGAATCTGATGACCCCACACGACAAATTCAAAGGAAGTTCATCGATAACGACCTCAAACTGATTGGTGACATTAGCTATCTCGACACTGAATACAACCCAACCATCAGACCCTGGTTTCTTCAGGCGCAGCAGTCGGACAGCCCGGTCACTACTGCACCTTACCTGTTTTATTTCATTGGCAAACTCGGTATTACGCTCTCCTATGAAGATAAAAAATCAGGGGCCGTGATTGCCGCCGACTTAACACTGGATGAGATCAGTCAGCAACTCTCCAGCACGTATCTCACCCCAAGTTCTCACATACTGCTCATTGATTCTGATAATAAGCTGGTGGCCTATCAGGACATCAATCAGGTTCTGAAAGTTGACGAATCGGGTCAATTGAAACAATCAACTGTCAGTGATCTAAATAAGCCGGAAATTAACGAATTTATCGAGTTATCAAAAACAAGTAACAGCTCAGATAATGGCGGAATAGAACGCTCTTTTACCCTAAACGGTGTTAATTGGTTTGGCATCATGACAGCGATTCCAATGAGTGATAATCAAATGTCGTTGATTGTCTTATCGCCTGAAAACGAACTCCTGACAGAAGCCACTAACATTCGTACTTCTTCCACCATCATTACAGCAGTTATTCTATTCTTCTCACTGCCCCTCACCTGGTTGCTTGCTTTGAGAGTAGCTCGCCCCTTGATTGCCTTAACCAGAGAATCTGAAAGGATCAAAGACCTGGACTTTGAACAGCGAAAAACAGCCCGCTCCTTTGTGTTGGAAATTGACGAGCTTGCGGCCTCGCTTAATAGCATGCGAGGCACCATCAACCAATTTATCACCTTGGTGAATACCGTAACAAGCGAACAGGAACATGAAACACTGCTTTCTACCGTCACCAAAGAAACACGCCTCGCCAGTCAGGCTAAAACCGTTGCCATCTACTTGTGCAACAGCAAGAGAGACATGCTGACCCGAGCCTGTGTTAGCCACGATTTTGAAACCTCTGATTCACCACATACCGTTAGCCGACCTTACACCATTGCAGACCAGCCTTCGGTAATCCAGCTCTCAATAGATCAACACAACCTACAATCCAAAGATTACACCTTAGGCAAAGCTCATAACCCTAACCTGGTTGATGACTTGCTTTTGACGTCTGAGCTGACCCTAGCAGATGTGGTGGCCATCCCCCTTCTGGACCGGAAACAAGACCTGACCGGCATTGTGGTGATGATCTTTGAACGACACTCTACAGGTGATGCCATCAGTGATCACAAGATCAGTTTTGCTAAGTCTCTGGCTGGCTTCTGTGCGGAGTCTCTGGAAAAGAACCGTCTCTATAACGATCAGAAGCAGTTACTCGAATCTTTCATCAAGCTGATCGCTGGCGCTATCGATGCTAAGTCCCCCTACACCGGCGGACACTGCCAACGAGTACCAGCATTAGCGAAGCTATTAACCCAAGCAGCGTGTGAGGATGAGACCGAAGCATTTAAAGACTTCTCCATGAGTGAAGAGGAATGGGAAGCACTGCACATCGCCAGTTGGCTTCATGACTGCGGAAAAGTCACTACACCCGAATATGTGGTCGATAAAGCCACCCGATTAGAAACCATCTACAACCGTATTCATGAGATCCGTACCCGCTTCGAAATCTTAAAGCGGGACACGCTTATTGACCATCATAAGGAACGTGTAAGATTAGCGCGCCAAGGCGAATTAACAGAAACGAAAGAACGCGAATTAGAGGAAGCCTTATCTGCCACTCTCAGCACGCTGGACGAAGAATTTGCTTTCATTGCCGAGTGCAATATGGGAGACAAATTCATGGATCAAGATGCCCTGGATAAAATTAACCAGATCTCAAAACGCACATGGCAGAGAACCATCAGTGATCGCCTGGGCATCTCCTGGGAAGAACGGAAACGTAAGGACAGAATTCCAGAGCAGTCTTTGCCAATCACAGAAAAAGTACTCGATGACCGTGTCGATCACCTGATCCCACGAGATACCAAACACCTTTCAGGTGAAGATAATCCTTGGGGCTTTAAAATGACGGTTCCGGAACTCAAGTTCAATCAAGGTGAAATCTATAACCTGTCTGCCTGCACTGGAACCCTCACAGCAGAAGAACGTTTCATTATTAACGATCACATCATCCAAACCATTGTGATGCTGGATAAACTGCCCTTCCCTAATCATTTGAAAGATGTGCCTGACATCGCAGGTAATCATCATGAACGCATGGATGGTAAAGGCTACCCTAGACAGCGGACCAGTGAAGAAATGTCCTTACAGTCGAAAGTCATGGCCATTGCTGATATTTTTGAAGCACTCACCGCTTGCGATCGCCCCTATAAGGAAGCTAAATCGCTGAGTGCAGCCCTAAACATCATGAAGTTTATGGCGAAGGAAGGTCATATCGACCCGGACCTGTTCAAACTATTCATTCGCTCAGGAACCTACAAAGAGTACTCAGAGAAGTTCCTGGCATCAGGCCAAATGGATGAGATCAGCGAAGAGGAATACCTACTCTAGGGAACCTCCAAAAAACAAATAAAAAAGCCAGAGTCGCATACGAAACAACTCTGGCTTTTTACTTTTTGGTATTACTAAATATTAGTAATAGGCTGACGGACGCTTGCCCGAAGCGTACTCATACAACCGAGGCAATTCACTGATCGCTTGCGAGCTGTTATCCGACAGTACATACGGGTTACGTGCCTTACCTTCGAGGTAATTATCAACCCCAAACAGATAATGTTGATTCAACAAATGCCCCCAAGCCGTTAACCCTTTCTTCTCATACACAGGGCCATCAATCTCCACATAATTTTCCTGCCCTTTTAACGGTGATAACACACCCAAACGAGCCACCAAATCAAACTCATTAGCAAAGTTTTCAATGTATGGAAGACCAATCGCTTTGCCCGACGCATCTTTAACACTGGTGATGTAATTCATTTTATCGGCGCAGTTGGCAAAGGTGTAAACCTCCAGCTTGCATAGCATTTCCAGCAGGTTCCGATCCACGGCCGGGCAATCACAGCTTTTAAGTTGATCCGTGTACAAAATACCCAGCGCCAACTCATCGAGCAGATCCAAAGTCAGCTTCGGTTTGGCATCCGGTTCTTTCGCCAGACGTCTGATGTTTTCGAAACAGCGCTGTAACGCTCGCAAGACATTTGCCGCGATGATCGTGCCTTGAGAATGGCACAACAAGACCACCCGATTCCGCGCCGGGTCTTTCAGCGCTTCAAGAATCGCAACAGTAGCTTTAACCGCCGGTTCGGTCATCGATTGGGCATCATTCAGAGACGGGTCCGTTTTAAAGGACTTACCGATCGCACACTGAATGAGATCGAGCACAGTAGAATCGGTCTCGTTATGAATTACGGTAACCGGGCGAAGAAACATCTCACTGATCAAAGAGGAATTCATTTCAGCCACGGCCTGATTTGTAGCGATACCATTCAGGAAGAACCAATGCTCATCCGAATAGGTTGTCACACAATCAAATGGGTCAGCTTGTTGGAAGTAGTTACTTGGTCGCCAAAACAAGTCTCGAACAAATGGCGGCAACAAGGTGCTTGCCCAAGGCCCAGGCGCATGAGAAAACGCGGGCACAGTAGTATCGACCAAATAATTCAGAGCTCGAGCTGGTCGCCACGGACTCAAGACTGTGTATTCAGAGAGATCCCGATGAGGCGGCAACCAACTCTTCACCGAGCCAAAAATGGATTTGAAATAAAACGGAGGGAAAAACTTAAGAGCTTCCAACGCCACTTTTGTTAAGACTTCATAGTCATTGGGTGCTTTTACTTCATTCACCTTCAATTCAGTATTGATGAAGCTTGCCAGCTTTGGATCTAAAGTCGATGACCCTGCCACTGGGTCTGCGGTCTTCTCTGCCATGAGTTGCTCCTTGAGCGTAAGTAGGTCGTATAGGGGAAAGGAAAACAAAACCCGTACAACAGAACCGGTACATCTTTCGGAGATGCTATCGGGCCTCTGATAGAAACGCAGTAGGAAAAAGACAGAGAACCGTGAAAGAGATACACGGTTCACGTTTCATTCCAAGAACTCATGAGAAGGTCTGATCTGCTGATTCTGGTGTACGCCTTTCGATGACCCCGACCGGACGCATCTTGAAGCAGAACGTGAAACAGCACGTAAAACAGGAGCGCCAAACAAGCGGATCAAAGCACAGACCGGCAACCGGGTTAACGACCGTGCTAGCCCAACCGTGACAAGCGTTGAACATCAGAGTTTAGCTCCAGCAAGGCCTGGCATTCTTCTTTTAGATAATCAATTAACATCGAAGCACGATGTGTTAACAGCTGGCGGCGATACCAGACGGCAAAAACATCTCGTTTCACCCCTTGCCAATTTGGCATGACGTTCACCAGCCGCCCTTGACGAAGATCGTCCATCATTTCCGTCGCTGGCATCAAAGCGACCCCCAACCCATCAAGTGCGAATTGTTTGGATACACGCAGTTCATTAGTACTTACCCTTGGGCGGTTAGGTAAAAACGGCTCAACACCGATGGAACGCCCCGTTGGGTCAAATTCCTCTAACGTCCAACGTGATAAAGGATTACTGACAATCTGATGACATCTCGACAAGTCTGCCAATGAATTCAAGGTGCCAACTGTCTCGGCGTATTCGGGCGACGCAACCAAGAGAGATCGAGTCTCACCCAATTTCACCTGGCTAAGCTCCGAATCTTCCTGAGGACCAATACGAATTGCAAAATCGGCACCGGATGATAAGAACCGGGTCACCTCATTTCGCATCTCAAGCTCTAACTCTATGCGAGGATGAGACTCTATAAAATTAGAAAAGATAGGCTGAAAAGTACTTGCCACAATACTCAGCGGAGTGAGCACCTTGATTTTACCTTTCACGCCTGAGACATCGCTGCTGAAGTTATCAAGAATGGAATTCAACGAATCCACCAAGTGTGAGCTCTGCTGATACAGCTCCTGCCCTTCATTAGTCAGGGTAAACTGATGACTGCTTCGATGCACCAATCGACAGCCCAATGACTGCTCCAGGGATTTCAAGCGTCGGCTGACCGTGGCAGGAGGTACACCAATGATTCTACTGGCCTCCTTTAAGCTCCCCGCATTCACAATGACTGCGAATAAAGAAATATCATCGAGCATCCTTTGATTCCATTTATGGTATTTAAGCTTCCATTTTAAGACATTTATTTCACTTATGTAATTTAATATCTTATCAGCAATGATTACTAAGGAGGAAAACAAATGAAACACCGACTACTGTTCACAGTCATAATGTCGTTTTTCTTATCGTCGCTTATGAGCCTTTGGGTAACTTATATAAACCTGGGTTTCACATCCAGTTTCATTAGTCAGTGGATACATGCGTTCTCTTTGGCCTGGCCTGCAGCAGCCGTAATTGCGTTCTTTGTTGGCCCACTTGCCCAGAAGATCACGCAAAGACTGCTCAGCAATTAATTGGAATAAAACACCATCAATTAGAATAAAACACTATGGGCGAAGGGAATCGCCCATGAAGATGAGTTAGCCTGACAGGAAAAACACCATCATTTCAGACCAAGTGTTCTAGCTAGACCACTGTCTAACTAGACCAATAGTCCATAGGCTTCTGGGCGTCAGAAGCCGGTAGCCATTTGTCCATGACACAACAGGCAGTCATGTCGCCAGAAACGTTCAGAGTTGTTCGGCTCATATCCAGAATGCGATCCACACCAAGAATCAAGGCGATTCCCGCCCCCGGCACTCCGACACTTTCCAACAACGAAGCCAAAATCACGATCCCTACCCCTGGCGTACTTGGTGCACCGATTGACGCACCGACCGTGGTAAGCATCAACAAAATCATGGCACTGGTACTGAGTTCAATACCAAAGGCCTGGACAAGAAAAATAGCCGCAATGGTCTGATAAAGTGCCGTGCCATCCATGTTAATGGTTGCGCCTAATGGCACGACAAACTGACCAATAGATGGATTTACCTTGAGGTTTTCTTCAGACGTTTTTAACGACAGAGGCATAACCGCTGCAGAACTCGACGTAGAGAAAGCCAGCAATTGGACAGATCGGATTTCTTTAAGGAATTGAATTGGTGAACGACCTGCCAAAAACTTCACGATCAGCAGATAAAAACACAACAGGATCACTAGCCCCAGCAGAACGGTAAGCACATACACAGACATCCCCAGCAAGGCATCCAAACCGATTTTGATGGTGATATCACACAACAAACCAAATACGGCGTAAGGCGCCAACATCATCGCCCAGCTCACCACCTTCATGGTGATGGATTGCACGCTGTCCAGCACCTGCAGCATCAACTTGGCTTTTTGTTTTGGCAAAGCAATTAAGGCAACGCCCATGATGATGGAGTACACCACCAGCTGCAGCATACTTTGATCCACCGCCGCTTGCGTCATGCTTTTAGGAAACAACGAAACCAGGCGTTCAGGCAGCGAGATATTCAACGCTTCGGTGGCAGGCGCTGCGGTCTGATTAACACTTGAAAGCAGAGAACCATCAATAAAACGACCAGGTTCAATCCAAATTGCCAAAGCTGCACCAATGGTCACCGCTACACAGGTGGTTAAAACAAAGTACGGAAAAATTCTCAAGCCGATACGTTTGAGATAATCCGGGTCGCCCGCTGTCGCCACCCCCAGCATGATAGAACTCACCACCAAAGGCATCACCACCATTTGAATCATCGCCAGGAACACACTGCCCGGCAGTTTTACCCATTCGGCAACAATTCCAGCGGTTTCTTTCTCAAGCAAGCCCCCACCTTGTGGTGACAACATCAAGCCGACGACAATTCCCAGAATTAAGGCAAGAATAATTTGCGCCCAGAGCTGACTGCGAATCATGACCTTGATAGATTTCAGGCTGTTATCAAAAGGGGTGTACCAAGCGTGTGTTTCTGTCATGACGTCTTCATTCCGTTAAATTATCCCAATCAGTCCCTATTCAGAGTGAAAACTCAACGCACTGAGCGCCTGATATCTGACACCTTCATCCGGGTCTTGTTCAGCAATTCCTTGCAGCCAAGATACTTTTTCAAACGGTTGTTTGCAATATCGGGCAACTTGCTTCACTAAAGCTTCACGAACCCAGGCATGCTCTTCCTGTTGGTATAATGAACTAAGCTGCTGAAATAGAAGGTGATCGTTGAAGTCTAACTCACTCAACGCTTCTATTGCTTTGATTCGTACCAGAAAATTATGGTTTTTATGGGCGCAGGTTTTGAGCCAGAAGATCAAGCCATCCGGATCACTGATATGTTCGATCAGCAACTCAAGTGCAGTCTCCTGAACTAAGCTTTCCAGGTCTGAGTCCACACATTGCTGCAGCAAGTTCTGAACATCTTTGGGATCAACGGCTAAACTTGGCAAAAGTTTAACGGCCTCTTCTCTCACCCACATATCGGGGTCTTTCAGCGCATGCACAACGGCTATTTTCGTTTCATCTGCGTTCGGAAAGAAACGTCCCAAGAGACGAACACCACTTTGCCGGAATGAATCGAGATCATGGCGAACTAAATAGTCCAAACAAAGATTAAATACAGACTCGGAATTTTCCCAATCCCCTTCTAATGCCCCCAGACAATAGGATTGAGTCACCAAGTTGGTATTGCTTCTGATTGTATCTATCAACCAGGTCAGTACGTCTTGCCGATGAGTCAAACTGAATGCAATGGTTTGACAAACTATCTGTCGGGTCGTTGGACTTGTCTGAGCAAGAATATAACCTTGAACCTGCGGCCAGGTGTCAGAGTGATCAGGAAAATACTGAATCAGAGAAAGGAGCGCAGCCTGTTGAAGCTCCTTTAAAGTATATTGCTCACTCAACGCGACCAGTAATGAGTGCACCTTGGTTTGAGTGTCTGGATCAAGTGATTCAATCTGCTGGCTAAGTAACTCAAGAGAAAAACACCGGATCTGTTCATTTAACGCTTCATCTTGAACCAACTGAATCAAATGTCTGACTGGCTGTTCACTGAACCCGTCTTTAATCAGCCACACAATGGCCGTCTCGATTTCATCCAAAAACAGAACGCTTTGCTGATCATCGTAGTCGAGTTCGTTATATTCAGCGCCAGACAATGGACATTGGTAACAAATCACCTTCTCAAGAGCCTGGATTACGTGCTGATGACATACTGAAGTAAGAACAGACTTCCCTTGCATTAAAGCGCTTTCAAAGAACTGACAGGCTTCAAATATGGCGTCAAAATCAGGAATTAATGTGTCTTCAAAATACCAGAGAGGTTCTTCTTGAAGAAGGAGTCTAAGGATGTACTCTTTGTTGACGTGTGCACCCATGATTAATCTCTTAAATCTTTCCCATCAGAATTCACACTACAGCAAAAATGCGATCCTGGTTATCGAAGCTGCTCAAGGTGATAGCCTTTGGCTTGTAATTGCTCAAGCAAGCCATCTTTACCAATGAGATGTAACGCGCCAACAAGCACAAATTCGGTCTCAGGGGTGTCTAACATACGGTAGAGCTGAGGCATCCAGAGGTTATTCCTGTTCACCAACAACGTTTGGTAGACATCGGGGTACTCTTCCACCAGCGGAGTCAAAAGAACCTCTTCCAACGAACTTAACTCGCCTTTACGCCATGCCGTTTTAGTAGCGGCCATTAATTGAGGGATCTGATTGATCTCATCAAGCATATGACGAATCAAAGCATCTTCATTGCCAACTCCCATTTGGGAAATGAAGTCAATTTGTGATTCAACGGTTTCCAACTGACCTATGGGCTTTCCATTTGTTTTGGCTTTTTGGAAAAAGAAATCATCAACCCCATCTTCGGCCATGCCTAAACGCTGCAGTTCAAGCACCGTAAGAGTGGTTCCAACGAATCCGGGCTTAAAGCCCATCATATTTTGAATAGGAATGCCCTGAGCCTGAAGTTTGTCTTCCAAAGCCTGGAAAGTCTCAGCAGACAAGAACTGATTGAGCCGGTGCCCATCTTGATACGCCATTTTAGACAAAAAATAGCGCTGCATTTCAGGCGATTTAATCTGATCGATATCCGTTTCAAAGACTAATCGTTTTGACTTTGAATAAGCTAAATCAAATGCCTCTGGTAAGGGATAATCTGAGCGACTCAAGACATGAATGGTTCCCGCCAAATACAGCGTATTTTCACCATGCGTGACCTTCCAGACTGGTGACGAGGCAAAGAGAGATGTACTCAAAAGACATCCCAACGCCACCTTAAGTAGCTTTTGCATTATCTTTCGTATCATCCCTGCCATCATTACCTCTACGTCTTATTGACTCACTTTGCAGACTTCGCTTTCTTAGGCTTGGCTTTTTTAGACTTTGCACCGGCTTTGGCTTTACCGGCACTGGTCTTGGTTTTCTTTTTCTTAACCCCAGCCGCTTTACCAGATGCCTTCAACTTCTTCGGCCCGTTAAAACTGCCTTTCAGTTCAGGAATAAAACGTCGTTCGAATTTTATTTTCAGATAGCGTTCGATAGAGGCCATCAAATTCCATTCATTCGGCATGATCAAAGAGAAAGACTGCCCCTGTGCGCCACCTCGACCGGTACGACCAATGCGATGCATGTATTCATCGCCTTTACGTGCCATGTCGAAATTCACCACGATATCAACATTCTCAACATCCAAACCACGCGCAGCGAGATCTGTGGCAACCAGTATATTTGAACGACCTTCTTTAAAAGATTTAAGCGTTCCTTCGCGAACACTTTGCTTCATGTCACTGTGCAATACAGCAGCTCTCTGATTGTGATATCTGAGCTTACCGCACAAATTATCGGCTTGGGTTTTGGTATTAACGAAGACAAATGCACGACCAAACGGTTCGTGATCAAACAACCAAAGCAAGAGTTGTAGCTTATGACGCTCATCATCCGCCGTCAGCATTTGTTGACGAATGTTAGCATTCTGAGCTCGGCGGGCATTAATTGTGAGAATTACAGGATCATTCAACACATCGGCCGCCAGTTTACGGGTACGCCCGGTGGTCGTTGCAGAAACCATCAAGGTTTGACAGCGACGCGCGTCGTCCTCTTGCTCTTCATTCTGGGTAATAGCTTCATCCACATAGCCAAGAATGGTCTGAACGTCTTCGGTAAATCCTAAATCACAGAGCTGATCGGATTCATCCAGCACCACCGTTGCTACTTCAATCAAACTTAACGAGCGGGCATCCAGGTGTTCAATAAGGCGACCAGGTGTTGCAACGACCATATCAGGAAAACGATTCAACGCTTTCTGTTGAACTTTAAAGTCTTCACCACCGACCAAACCACACACAGTCAACTCAGTGTGCTCAAGGAGCTGATCACACACGTCGGTAATCTGTGACGCCAGTTCACGGGTCGGGGCAACAATCAACGCTTGAACACGCTGACCCTTCTTAGGTTGTTCCAGCCACTCATAGCTGTTCAGAATCTTTTGGGCCAGAGGCACCAAATACGCCAGAGTTTTACCTGACCCCGTCGACGCAGTAATGACCACGTCCTGCTCATCGAGAATGGCTGGAATTGCTCGCTGCTGAACCTCCGTCGGTTCTTGAAGCGCCATGTTTGTTAACGACTCCAGGAGTTCACTGGCGAGTTCAAAGTCCGAAAAAGAAGTAGATTCAGTTGATTCAGATTGCATACAACACGATTTCCGAGCAAGTAAGAAGGGTTAAGAAAAGAGGCCGCACTTTATCACATATGGCAGACCAAAGAGTACCTAAGATTTATTCCTGCCGCAGATAAGCTGAAACCAATAGGCTTATTCATTCCTGAATAGCCTGTTCATTCTCAAAGACTTGGGCCTGCTTATCATTCGCTTTTTAGCCATTGGCTTTTTTGTTCTGAGACATCAAACCATCGGCCCGAGCTAACAACGCTTCAAATTGTTCATCAGAGTCAGGAATAATCGACAATGCGCCTGAAGAGAAGTCAATTTCGTAGGCATTCCCAGAGTTGGAATTATAGTTCACCACAGACATCTGGAACCGATCTATAGCTTCCTGAGCCTGCGATGCATTGGTACTGGTCAGCAACGCTACGAACTCATCCCCGCTAAGCCGGGCAACTAAATCAGAGTCTCTAAAACTGTCTTTCAACAGTTCAGCAAATGCCTTGAGTGCCAAATCGCCCTCAGCACGGCCATACTGGTCATTAATGTGTTTAAACTTGTTTAAATTAAAAAATACGATGGATAGCGGAATCTGTTCTCGAACACACACATTGAACGCCTGATGCGCCAGAGCTATGAAACCGCGACGATTAGACAGGCTTGTCAGTTCACAGGAAGTCGCTAAATGAAGTGTCGATAGCTCCCGTTCAACCATCGTTGCCATATCGTTTAAGGATTCCAAATCATGATCAGTAAAACGTCTGGGAAGCTGATCCATCAAACACAGAGTACCCAAACAGGTGCCATTGGAATGAAACAAGGGGTAGCCGGCATAAAACCGCACACTTGGAAAATCGGTAACAAGCGGGTTTTGTATAAAACCCGGATCTTCAAGCGCGTTTTCCACCACTAAAGGTGCTCCATCGAACACGACACGTGAACAAAAGGAGGAATCACGAACAGATTCTTCCAGAACCATACCCTGACGGGATTTAAACCATTGACGTTCATCGTCCATTAAACTGACTAACGCAATCGGCACGTTAAACAGCTTTGTACACAACCGGGTGTATCGATCAAAACGCTCTTCTGGCTCAGTATCAAGAATGTTCAATGACCTGAGAGTAGTTAGCCGAGTCCTTTCATTCTCTGGTTTCGGATATCCCTGCATTTTTTTGCCCATCTATTTTTATTATCTATTCAGTGTAGCAGTGCAAAATCATGTGGGAGAGCTAAAAAGTTCCCCATTCTTAGCGCCAACTAAATTAATTTTTTTTAACTTTTTCTCAATCTTGTGGTTATCCATTGCGTCATAGACTGGGTTCATAGATTAATTGGACAGGAGACGCGATGGAGAAATAGTTATTGTTATCCCCCCTATTAATTGCTAAGTGCTTATTGAGAACTAAGGTTATTAGTTCGAAGGAAGTTTTAAGTCGTAGTGTTTCTTCCTTCAGGTCACCCAATGATGGTGGCCTTTTTTGTATGGGCATTTGGTTCGTTCTAACTAACGATGTTGTTCTAACTAGCAATGTTGTTCTAACTAACGATGTCCTTCTCTCAACACCTCATCACATTCGTTCATCTCTTCATTCATTAAGAATCGAATGCAATCAGGAATTTACGACATAGGTGAGTGATCCAGAACCACAAGACCATCATCAGGCCCAGATCAGAATTTGAGAATTCGATGGCACCACACGCCCTACCCGCGACATAAGCCAAAGGCCCGCCAAGAGTTAACACGGCATAGGCCAGTAGAGGTCTGGTGAACATCCAATACAAGGAGCGTGTAATTGTGGTGGCAAACGCAGCCCACAGCACCAGCAACCAGTCAGGTGCAAAACTGCCTTTGATGGTTTCCAGATATTCAGCGAAACTAAAACTGCCAACCCACTCAGGGGAAGGATGCCCGGGAAAACTGTAGACGCCCAACTGTAAGAATAAGGTATCCGCCAATACTCCTATCAGAAAGACCATAATCATCACATTAAAGTCTCGAGTACAGTTAGTGCTGCTTTGGAAGTAATGCCCCAAAATCGCAAATAACGGAACCATCATCAACGGCCAGATTTGATAGATAGCCATAAACCAACAGGCTTGAAACAGCAACGCATTAATCAATACGTCTTTGGCTCGGCTACTGATTCTCGTACGATATCGAGCGTCAATGGATCTCATGAAGCGCCTCGTAAACACAGATAAAGGTTTAAAAAACCTTAATCTAAAGTTAGACGCCTTTGCTTTTCGATCCAACCCTTTCAACCGGTACAGAGCTTCTCAGACGCTGGAACGATCTCACACCTCAAAGAATATCTCACCCCAAAACTGTCTTATCCCTTAAAACAAACTCATCTCATAGAGCAGTCTAACCTTCAGAACTGTCCTACATTTTTATCTACTTCACCCTATGGTCTCGCCCTTAAACCAGGCCTTGGTCTGTTCTGTGGCAAGTTTGTGATCCACCATAGGCTCGGGATAGCCCACGGCTGCTCGCTGTTGCGAGGTAGGAGCATGAATGGATTTTCCGGTAATCCCTGCTAATTCTGGCAGGTATTTACGAATAAAAGTGCCTTCAGGATCGAAGCGCTCTGACTGGCGGGTTGGGTTAAAAATCCGAAAATACGGCGCAGCATCGACACCCGTCGAAGCACTCCACTGCCAACCACCATTGTTAGAAGCCAGATCTCCATCCACCAGTTTGGACATAAAATATTGTTCGCCCCATCGCCAGTCGATGAACAGATCTTTGGTGAGGAACATTGCCACTATCATCCGTAGCCGGTTATGCATCCACCCGGTTTGATTGAGCTGCCGCATGGCTGCATCC
The DNA here is from genome assembly GCF_030159995.1 of Litoribrevibacter albus. Lineage (NCBI taxonomy): Bacteria > Pseudomonadati > Pseudomonadota > Gammaproteobacteria > Oceanospirillales > Oceanospirillaceae > Litoribrevibacter > Litoribrevibacter albus. Next base: position 121,353 of record NZ_BSNM01000009.1, read on the forward strand.
ACAATGGGGAAGCCGGTCGTTCCCTCACACCATCGTTTAAAGCTGGCATTGTCTTTTCGCCAAGGCAAGGCTTCCGTCTCTTGCTTAAAGGCTTTGTGTTTAGACAGATCAGGATGGAAAAACATCAAATGCCGATAAAAATCCCGCCAGATCAGTTCGTTGATCCAACTTGTCAGCCCTGGATTCCCATCGTCTAATTGACCGTCAGACGCATTCAATGCCACCTGTATGCATTGCCGAGTAGACAACACACCGATGGCAAGATAGGGCGACAAGCCACTGGTGCCATTAATCGACGGGAAGTCTCGATCCCGGTTGTACAGCAATCCATTGTCATCAACAAAGTCATTCAATAATTGATGTGCCGCTGCTTCACCGACCGGCCAGGAGTGAACGTGCTTGTGAGTTACGTGCCTCAAGAGCTCAAGATCAGACGAAATATTCATGGTCTCTTGCGCTGCCGGTAAAGGGGCGATGGGACGAGCCATAGAATAGAAGTGCTCAAAGTAGCTGCGTTTAAAGGCTGTAAATACCTTAAAACATTCGCCTTGTTTATTGATGATGGTTCCCGGGGCAATCGCACATTGATCATCATAACCGTGACAACTCACGCCCTCGTCGGCAAGACATTGCGAGACTCGCGCCTCCAGACCACGCTCATTCCATTCGTATTGTTTATTGAAGAATAGCGCCTTCACACCCTTGGATCGAATAAAGGTTTTCAGTTCATCCGCTGTGTTGCCGAAGGTAGACGTTTTCAGAATGATTAGAGGCACATTTAACGCAGCCAATGCATGAGAGAGAGTCTCAAGATGATCCAGAATCAAGCTACGCTGTGCAGGTGAAATATGGTGTTTATCCCATTCCCACTCCGATAGGCAATAGACCGCAATTGTTGGACCCGACTCCATTGCAGATTTTAGCGCAGGGTTATCATAAATTCGTAAGTCCCGTTTAAACCAGACAACATTCATTCTTGTTCACTCTTACCTTTCTCAACCATCGTATGTCGTGCTTACTTGTTACACGACAAACTAACGGTTTCAATTACCTAACACAGTTAAATTCTTTGCAGCAGTAAACCCGTCACATCGTTAAAGCAGGCTCATCAGTCAACATTTCCACCATTGCTTCCGCCAAAGACAAACCACTTTGATAAGCAGCCTCAACCCCATCAATCCCCTCTCTGATACCCAGGTAGTCACCACATAGGCAAAGATTTTCATGAGGCCCCTGGTGATGACTGCCCGTTACTTCGCCTGACCGGCTTAGTACATTGCCAGAGGGTAAGGAATACAACCATCGATGCGTGTATTGAAACCGGAACTGGCATTCATTGCTGTCACCTTCCAAACCAAACTCTCTTAACAGCGCCGCCCATAACTCAGAAGCAATTTCGTTCTTATCTAGCTCAAGACGATGATTCGTCCATTCGGGCTGTGCTTCAAGTTTCACTAATACGCATCGCTCTTCCTGCTCCTCATCGTTACACAGAGATTCTGTGCGACCGGGTTTCGCAGATTCCACCGAAAGACGCTTGATCTCTGAGCAGTTTAGATTGAGTAACGGTCCCGCTACCTGCAAGCCAATATGTTCATAGACAGAATATGGCACGAGATAAACAGACACCCATTGAGGTTGAGAGGAGACAAACTCTAATGCCGCTTGATACGGATGTGACGGAGGAATCAGTGCCCTCGCTTGTTCAGGTGGCGTGGCTAATACCAGAAAGAGACTTTCGCTAAACACTTGCGGACTCCCGTGCTCGTCCTCCACAAAGGTTAACCAACGACCATTGCGTCGTTTAATGTCCGACACTTTGACCCCACACTCCAACCTGACGCTTTCAGCCAAAGCCCGGGTTAAGGAAGAACTGCGAACGTTAGGCACATAGTGACGACGAGTCATTCCCTGCATTGAACTGCATTTATCCTCGATGAAGGATACAAAACGCTCGGACGAGGCATAAAAGCTACTGGCCCCCAAATCAAAGCTCAATACACCGTGTTCATCCAGATTGATTCGTTTGGAAGAAAGCCGACCGCCTGTTCCCCGGGCTTTCTCCAGACACAGAACCTCAATGCCCTGTTCAGCTATCGAATTTGCGGCCGCTAAACCTGACATACCTGCGCCAATTACTACGACTTGAGCTCGATGCATAACCCCTCCTATCGAGATAACACACGTTATAGTAAGAAAACTTATGTGTTAAATTCTTACGAAGCCAGAAGGCTTATGGATCACTCCTTATAAAATCGCGCTAAATAAACAATTGAACTTTACTCATATCCATAGAATCACTAGATTAGATTCAACACTGATGCTATTTGTAGCTATCTAAATTTGTAGCTATCTAAATTTGTAGTTATGTAAGTTTGTAGCTAAGTAAGTTAGTAGCTAAGTAAGTTATACCTAGGTTAGTGATGGTCTTAGTACCCATATCAGGACAGGAAGGTAAGGGCTGGAAGTGACAACTACGGATCAAAAAGACCCGACACAGCTTAACGAATTGATCCTGAGAATTGCTCAGCATCAAGACAGACAAGCGTTCTTAGAACTCTTCGATACCATTGCCTCACGATTAAAAGCCTACGCCATGCGTTGCGGCGCAAGCGATGTTGAGGCCGAAGAAATCGTTCAGGAAAGCCTTCTGACCGTTTGGCGGAAAGCCCATCAGTTCAACCCCCAAACAGCCTCTGCAACCACTTGGCTTTTCACCATTGTCCGAAACAAGCGGATCGATATGGCCAGGAAGGGAAAATATGAGCAAGTACTGTCAGAGGATCTCTACCCCGAACCTACAACCGTTGATCTGGAAACCGATGTTGAAAGAGATCTGAACGGACAAATCGTTCGTACCCTTATTACCGCTCTACCAGATGAACAACGTCAAATTGTTTATATGGTGTATTTCGAAGGAAAAACCCACTCTGAGATCTCGAATGAGTTAGATCTCCCGTTGGGTACGATTAAATCCAGACTGCGCCTGGCAATGAAAAAATTAGACGCGCTAGTACAAGAGCAGATGACATGGCTAATTATCATCCTAATGACGAACTTTTAATGACCTTCACAGCAGGGCATCTTACCAATGCGCTTGGCATTCTGGTAGCGTGTCATGTGGATCGCTGTAAAGTCTGTCAGGCAAAAGCGCATAGTTTCGAACAGCTCGGCGGGGACATCCTCGAATTGGCGGAACCTGTTGCCGTTTCAAATACAACTCGCACCGCTCTTCTCAATCGGCTGAATGACACGGTTAAGCCGGATCACAAGGTAGAGACAAACCCGGATTCTCGTGTCCCCCGTCCTCTCTGGCGGTTTATCGATAACGATCTGAACCAACTGAACTGGAAAGGCTTAATTCCTAGCATCCAGGAAATCACCCTGCCATTTTCCAATGACACATACACTGCAAAGTTATTCAAAATATCGGCGGGTAAAGAAATCGCAGAACACACTCACAAGGGAAATGAATTTACCTTGGTGTTGGATGGCGCTTTTTCAGACATTCTAGGGAGTTATTACCCGGGTGATTTCGTGGTCGCAAACACCGACACATTACACCGGCCCTACGCGCATAAAGACAAGGACTGCATTTGTTTTGCTGTTCTGGATGCGCCGTTAAAAATGACGGGCTTATTTACCCAGCTATTAAACCCTTTTCTCTGATTCACATCTCCGACCTGCATCAACAGCGGCGTTACGCTGGCTAATCAGCCAAATGATGATCGGTATGTGTCTCGGGGTCATGATGAGACAAGTCGCTTTTCGCATGAATATGAAGATGCGAATGACTGTGCTGATGAGGATGTCGATGCATTACCGCATCAACCAATGACCCCTCTCTCATGATCATCGCCCTATTTGCCAAACGCTCAATCACTGTTTGGTCGTGCGAAACGATTATCATGGTCATATCCAAAGACGCCAGTAAACTCAGTAAACGCTCTTTCGAGTCATCGTCCAGTGCATTCGTTGGCTCATCCAATAAAAGCACTTCGGGCGACATAGCCAAAACAGTCGCCAACGCCACCAAACGTTTCTGACCGCCTGACAAACGATGGGTTATGCAATCACTCAAGTCAGATAACCCAAGATCCGCTAATGTCGACAACGCAATATCACGAGCTTCAGCATCAGACTTCCCCAAATTCAGCGGTCCAAACGCAACGTCTTCTAACACGGTTGGGCAAAACAGTTGATCGTCAGAATCCTGAAACAAAAGACCGACTTTTTGTCGAACCGTTCTGAAATCCGATTCGGAGACCCGTTCCTGATCAAATGCAATGAGATTGCCTGTAAAGGGTTTATTAAGGCCAACCATCATCTGCAACAAGGTGGTTTTGCCTGTGCCATTACTCCCCAACAACGCCAACCGATCACCGCGCTCTAGCGTCATCGTCACGTCAGAAAAGATAACCTTCGCCCCTCGTTGAAAAGAGACTCGGTCTAACGCAAAGAGGGTTTGATTCATAAAACGGATTCCAACGAATTAACGACTATTAGATGAAGCACAACTAACGTGACAGAGAACCCCGTTACCATCACTAAAAACACAGTATCTTTAACGCGCCACTCGGATTCATCGGCGATTAAATAACGGCCTTGATAACCACGGCATTTCATCGCTTGCAAGACACGTTCTGACCGTTCCAGACTTCGCACCAGCAACATTCCAATCAACCAACCGTAACTCCGCCAGGTATGCATGTTACTGCCAGGCGCGAAGGCTCTTGCTCGCATTGCTGTTCTCAAGCGTTGGTATTCCTGCCCAAGTACAGAGACATATCGAACGGTCATCAAATACAGGTGCACCAACTTATGAGGCACCTTCAAGCGAGCTAAAGCATGACCAGTGGTTTCGGGAAGCATGGAAGCCAACAGCGTTAAAGAACACAATAAAATGGCATTAGCACGCAAGAACACCTGAATCGCGCGTTCAATCCCGTTTTCCGATACGGGCAGCAATCCAAACAACTCACCTGCCGAAGTTCCTGTTACGGTAAACGGAATAAATAAAACCAATACCAGCATGAAACATTCAAAAGGTATCAGTCGACTCATCAATCGGTCGAAAGGCAATTTCGAAGCCACCATCAAGCTTAGCGAAAAGCCACAAGCAAGCATCAACAGAAACAAAGGCTCAATGGCAACCACTGCAATGGCAAACACCAAGGTTGCGATCAGACGGCCTCTGGGATCAAGCGCTTCCAACCACTTGGCTTTTGTAGCAGTGGCTAAAGAGGTTAGCTCACTCATTCGATTCGTTCGGTTTGCGAGATTTCAACCACAAAGCGCCACCAGCCAAACCAAAGATAACACCCAACCCACCTAAAATATCACTCAACCGCGCGCTGTTTTGATAGCGATGCAATTCTTCACGCAGGGGCGCAACTTGAGCAGCAACCGCGCGTTCTATCATCACCTCAAGCGCTTCTGCAGTTAAGGCCGATGAAGCTGCGTCCTGACCGTTTAGTGCCATCCCGTCAGGCATTGTTTTTATAGAGGAGGGTTTGGAAGACATGGCCTTTGAAGACTCGGTTTCAGAAGACATAGTTCCAGAAGACATAGTTCCAGAAGACATATTGCCAGCTTTAGGCTTAGGATTAGTCACCTCCCACACACCAATGTGGCCATCTCGCGAATCCGCTTCAACTTGAACAAAAGTGTCCATTACCGGCGGAGTTTTGAACTCCCCATTTTGATCAGTAACTACAGCACCCAATACCTGTCCGTCACGAGTTAACAAGCGAACATTGGCTTCTTTTGCTGGTGCACCGCCAACAAAGTACACGGACCCTTTAATGACATTACCCTCAAAGTAGGCAAACACTTTAAGAGCATGAGAAAAACTAAGGGAAGAAAAACACAGGGCAAAGACGAGTGTAACGAAGCGTAGTAATGAATGTGTTCTTATCACATGAGTACCGATTACATGTTTAGTGCTGAAAAGCATGAATTTCTATCCTAATGTTCTAAGAACCGACACCCAGAATCCCTAGGATTTAAGCAAGTCGGGAGATACTTTCATGAGAAATGACAAAATAACACCGGAGATCAATGCTTCCACGATCATCAGCGGAAGGTAGGTCACAGCGATGATCTTACCTGAGACTTGATATTCTTGACCAGTCACCGTCAGGCTCAAATAAATAAGTATCGCCGTCATCAAAACAGACAAGCCGCCCGCAACGCTTCCCATGATACCAATCTGTTTGGGCGTAGCGTTAACAATTCTGGGCCGAAAAAACCAACCTACCAGCAACGCAGGCAAGGCAATATTGAAGGTATTCACACCTAAGGTAAGAAGCCCGCCATGCCCAAAGAATAAGCTTTGCATCAATAGTGCAACAAGAATCGCTGGCAAAGCCGTCCAACCCAGCAAAATCCCCATTACCCCATTCAGGATCAGGTGAACACTGCTCGGCCCCGCCGGCACGCTTACTAATGATGAAACAAAAAATGCAGCCGCCAATACCGCCGCCGGAGGAATCTTATCGTGATCCAGTTTCTTAATGGCAATGGCCAACAAACCAGTGGATGCAATGGCGCCGGTAATCAACACCGGCATTGATAATATTCCGTCGGGGATATGAGCCAAAATTTCGTCCTGTACTGCTTTTTCTTACACGACAAACGACGTATATTGCCATTAACATCGCGTGTCATAAGACGCACTCTCTGTCTGAACGTGCGTCTCAAAGATCGTGTGAATATGTTATTTCATGTCTCGGGTGCGAACCCAGATTAATCCACCCTCTTCCACTGGCACCAGATTGCCTTCAGGGTTTTTCATTTTCTCATCTGCTTCCACCAAGGCCGCAAATCCCCACCAACCGGCTTTGGGCATTACATAGCTAAACACACCATTGGCGTCTGCCTTGAAAACTTGAGTGATGTAACTTTCGAAAGGAACGGTTACCGAGCCATCGTTTCGCCATTCTACTTCGACTTCTGCAAATGGCACAGGCTTACCGTGTTTTTTTACAATCCCTTGAAAAAGATTACCTGTCCATAAACCATACGGACGCGTCAAAGGTTCTATTTCCACCGGTGCGCCAACCAGCGCATCCCAATTGGCTTTACCATTTAATGCATCCACCACCACTTTGGTGTGGTGCACGATCATCACACCTTCTGAAGGCTCCCAATAAGGCGCAGGTTCTATATAAAAAATGTGATCACCCGGCTTCTTAATCTGGTAGCTTGCCTGATAGCGTTTCGCTTCCCCCGATTGAGAACTCAGAGATAAGTTACCCAACAGACTTGCTCGACCTTCAGGCGTAATGACATCCAGTACTTTGGGCTGTGCCATATCCATGACAGGCCCCAGTTCCATCGGATGGGTAAAGGTGAGATCCAGTGTCAAAGATCGCTGCTCAGCAGACTCAACAATATCCGAGCTTGGGATGATTTCCTGAAAGTGAGCATGAACAGTCGAAGAAAATAATGAAGAAAGAAGCGTCAAAGACATCAATGCCTTAGAAAAACGCTTAGTAAATTTAGATTGAATCATGACCTCAGATGTCATCGTGACCTCAAATTGCAAGTGAACAGATCTATCCGTTTAGACAGGATTTCGCCCATTCTACTTGCAAATGATTTTCAAATACAGCAGCACTAATTGTTCAGGCTTTTCTCTACAGGTCTAGTTTCTCCTGATTTAATTTCTCCCGGTTTAGCTTCAGAGTTTCCTCTAATGCTTCAACCAGACGAGATAATACCGAAGGGTTATCATCGTCTTTAAAGGACAACGCAAACGCCTTCTGATCATCTCTGAGCTGTTCCAACCGCTGAATTGCCATCGACATGTCAGGAATCACAACTTTAGTAGATTCAGAATCGGACTCGTCTTCCGTTTGCCCAGGAATCATCAACCGGGCTTGCTCAACCTGATCCTCCATCGCTGCGGTGGTCATTACTACCGGAGTTTCTGATTGAGGTTGGGATTGATTCGCAAGATCAATTTCCTGCACAGATCGAACTTCACCCTCTTCCGTCAGATACACGCCATTCGTTTTCACTCGACCGAGAGCAAGCCCTTCCGGACTGACCAAATCAAAATCCGCGTCAGCCGAACCAAGATAGATGGCACCCACGCCCACCTCAGACAGGCTCATTAACGACTCTTCACCGGTTTCAGACGTTACCCAGACTTGTAGCTCATGAAAAATAGGATCACCTTCATCAAGCCATAAATTGCCATCAGAATCGTACTGCGCCAGCTCGCCAAACCCACTGCCGGACTGAGAGCCAAAAAGCTCAGTGCCATCATCCACTTTACCGTTATGATTACGATCAAACACCAGATATCCGCTGCCTTTCGCTAGGGTTCCTATCTGTTCTGAGACACCGTCCCCATCAATGTCGAAATCAAAGAACCGATCCTCAAGCCGAGCAGTCTCTGCCCCAAAATTAATCACCAACGGATCAGTCATCGGTCGGGATTGCACCAGGAGTTCCGACTGGGTAGCAACACGTTCCTGACGATCCATCGCCAAATACAAACCAAAATTAATGACCCGTCCATCAGCGGTCGTCACCGTACCATGCCCATTAAATAACTGCGTCTGATCAATCTGGGACTGAGTGTATTGCTTGATTTGCATTAACCCGGTGCCTGATACCGGAATGCTGTTCCCGGTGAGAACACGACTGCCAGACGGCCCAAACTCACCAAAGCTGCTTTGATCGTTTCTGGGCGTCACAGAAACGCCATTCACATTCACCGGGCCACCGTCGGTTGAACTAACATTGATCGATCGATCAACGCCTGACATGCCTTGAATGTTCTGGGTATTCGGTTGAATCAGGAATCGAGCAGCGCGTTGCCCGGAAAAAACCACTGACAGGGTTTGCTCGATAAAGGACGTATCAGTGAAGCTTGTGGTAGCTTCAGCCATTGCCCCCGCATGCATGAGTTCATTGAATGAATAGACATCGCTATTGCGATAGCTGTACTGTTTATAGGTTTGGTCGTATTCCACTCGAGTATCTTGGGAGATGCCAATAACCCGACCTGTTCTTGTGCCTGTTCCTGTTAATGCAGCGCCATCCGTAGAAGTAGTACGCTCGCTTGTATTAATCTGTTCTCGCGTTACTTCACTTAACTCTGAACGACGAGACATCGTCTCCATCTGGACATCAGATGCAAGTATTCTCATAGTAACCTCCAGCCATTGGTGTTTATTGGCGGCCAAGCCAATAAACGTAAACCTCCATAACAGGTAATCGGCCAACTCAGTGGAATATTAATGACCACTTATCCAAAAAAATCGGTAAAAGTATGGTTAACTAAAAGTGATACTAGAAACACAATCACGATGTAATCAGGAACAAACTACATGGCGTTAAAAGCGACAATTTTCAAAGCAAATGTTCAGATCTCAGATCTGGATCGACATTACTATGGACAACACGACCTGGTCATCGCAAGACACCCTTCTGAGACAGACCAACGCATGCTGACCCGGCTGATTGCCTTTGTGTTGAACGCTCACCCCAACCTGACGTTCACAAAAGGACTCAGTACCAAAGAGGAACCGGAGTTATGGCTCAAATCGGATCAAGGTGATATCGAACTTTGGATTGAACTGGGGCAACCGGACGAAAAGCGACTTCGTAAAGTCATCAAGCAAAGCCGTCAGGTGATCGTCTACGATATGGACTCCCCTAACTTTGAAAAATGGTGGCTTAGTCTGTCGAAAACCCTGGGTAACCCTTCCAATCTTTCCATCTACTCAATCGCGGAAGCCCCAGTTGCCGAATTGGCACAATCACTCGAACGCAGTAATGAACTACAAGCAACGATTCAGGATGATCAGATGTGGTTAAGTATGGGAGACGTTAATGTCGAAATTGCCCCTAAACGTATCCAATAATTCCCCTCTCCTTGACGGAAATATGTCTAAACTGAATCTACTTATTTATGGGATCGCTAAAGGAGAACACCATGTCTGATGAAGCACTTCATCAGCAAACCTGTGAAGCCTGCCAAGTGGGAGCCCCCTTGGTAGATGAACATGAGTTTCCTGAACTGTTGAAACAGATACCCGACTGGTCAGTCGAAACCATTGATGACGTTCATCAACTGACGCGAAGCTATTCCTTTAAAAACTTTGTCGATGCATTGGCCTTTACAAACACAGTCGGTGCACTGGCTGAAGAGTATAATCATCATCCGGAAATTCGTACGGAATGGGGAAAGGTAACGCTGTTCTGGTGGACTCATAAAATTTCAGGTCTACATAAAAACGATTTCATCATGGCCGCAAAGAGTGATCAGGTTTTTCTAACAACGAATAAATGAATCACCGAATAACAATAAGCGTTGTAACGGCCATCACACAGAACGTAATCAGGTTGAACAAACACATTACGCACAAACGGTTCGTTTACAACAGCATAAGAACGATAAGAGGGATAGGAAACATGAAGGCAGACAACGGAAGTGTAACGGATACTCGTAAAACGAGTTACCACACATGTAATTTATGCGAAGCCATGTGTGGTATCGCCATTGAAACCGATGGGGAACAAATACTTTCCATCAAAGGCGATAAGAATGATCCGTTCAGTCGTGGCCACATATGCCCTAAAGCAACGGCCTTACAAGACTTGTATGAAGACCCTGAACGCCTGACCAAACCTCTTGAAAAAACCGAACATGGCTGGACCACCATCAGTTGGGACGAAGCCTTCGACAAAGTCGTCTCACGAATTCAACGCATTCAAGCCCAATACGGTAAAGACGCCGTTGCGACTTATCTTGGCAATCCGAACGTCCATAACACCGGTGGTATGTTATATGGCAGGCATCTGTTGCATACGCTTAATACCAAGAACATGTATTCAGCAACATCTGTAGATCAACTCCCCCATCACATTGTGGCCAGTAAGCTGTTTGGCCATATGTTGAAGATCCCAGTTCCGGATATAGACCGCACCGACTTCTTCTTAATGTTAGGGGCTAACCCGGTTGCCTCAAATGGCAGTCTCATGACCGTGGCAGATGTCAAAACCCGCCTCAAAGACATTCAGAAGAAAGGCGGTAAAGTCGTGGTTGTAGACCCTCGGCGAACCGAAACCGCAGAACTGGCTGACCAGCATTACTTCATCAAACCGGGTACTGACGCCCTGCTGATGCTGGCCATGCTTTACGTGATTTTTGAAAGCTCTTTACTGGATGCCAAGGCCACATCTTTGATGTCCAATGAAATCGAAGGTATTCAGGAAGATGTACTGAATTATTCGCCAGAACGGGTCGCTCCGATTGTTGGCATCGATGCCGTTGAAATACGTCGCTTAACCTACCAGTTTACCGAAGCTAAACGCCCGGTGTGTTATGGTCGCATGGGAACATCCGTGCAAGCGTTTGGTACGCTGACTCAGTATTTGATCACCGTCTTTAACCTGCTGCTAGGCCGTGTAGATAAGGTGGGCGGTCTGATGTTCAGCTCTCCCGCCATTGACTTGATGAACCTCACCAGTCGCGGTGGATTTGATCGAAATCGCTCCCGAATTCGAAACCTGCCTGATTTCAACAGCGAGTTTCCTGTCTCCACTCTTGCAGAAGAAATCCTCACGCCAGGAGAAGGACAAATCAAAGCCTTATTAGTGGCTGGCGGCAACCCGATTTTATCTACACCGAATGGAGAACAACTAGACAAAGCCCTGGGCGAGCTGGAGTTCATGGTCTCGGTCGATTTTTACCTCACAGAAACCAGCCGACACGCAGACTTCATTCTACCTCCGGTAAGTCCTCTGGAACGGGATCACTATGATCTGGCGTTCAACATGCTTGCTATTCGCAATGTGGCCAAGTTCTCACCAGCCCTGTTTAAAGCCCCTAAACACGCGAAACAGGACTGGGAAATCTACTGCGCGCTCACCGAACGGTTACTAAAAAAAGCACCGTTAAAGCAGCGACTACAACTGAAACTGACCGAAGCCTTAGGGGTACGAGGTCAATTGGATCTGCTATTAAGAACCGGACGTTACGGCAACAAACTGAACCCATTCAAAGGGCTTTCCCTGAAAAAACTATTGAACAACCCGCACGGTGTGGATTTAGGACCTCTTCAACCTCAATTACCAAAAAGCCTGAGAACCAAGAGCAAGTGCGTTGAATTAAACCGCGATTTCTTCATGAAGGATTTACACCGTATTGAAAAAACCTACTTCTCAGAAGCAAGCCAATACGACCAGACTGACAAACTCCTACTCATTGGCCGACGACATGTCCGTAGCAATAACTCCTGGTTACACAACAGTCATCGATTAGTGAAAGGCAAATCCCGTTGCACCGTAATGATCAATCCGCAGGATACTCAACGCCTGAACCTGGAGGACGGACAACTGGTCGATGTCACCTCGACAGTGGGCAATATCCAATTGTCTCTAGAAGTGACTGATCACATTATGCCTGGGGTAGTCAGCATTCCTCATGGCTGGGGCCACACCAAAACAGGCTCTCGCTGGACTAAAGCAGAACAGCATTCAGGACAAAGCGTAAATGCGCTGACCGATGACAGTCAGGTGGATGAACTCAGCGGCAACGCGGTGTTAAACGGAGTACCTGTGACCGTAAGAGCGGCAAGTGATCCGAAAGACTCTTTGACTTTAAAAGCATTTCAAAAAGCGCCAAAGAAAAAAACTAAAAAGAAGTCGGTATCTACTGAAAATATCTAGATTCGAAAGAACAACGTTGTCGATTAAGAAAAAAGCAAGACTCAAAGAAAAACCGGCGTATTTAACGCCGGTTTTTCTTTAGGTAAATAGGTTCAGGACAGATCGAAAGAACTAATCTACAGGAGACAGTGTTAAAACGTTATGAGCGCAGGTTAGGCTAGGCAAAATTAAACGAAAACGCGCAGTTTATGTGTATTAAATGAGCATTTTGAGTTTAATTTTAACAACGCTTAACCAAGCGCAATAGTTTTCACTCTGTTTCCTACAGCGCCTCTTTATTCATAAACGGCTTAAGATAATGGCCTGCAAATTTCCAATCTTTATCGTGTTCCATATGATATTGAAATTCACGCGGCTGAGATTCTGAATTAATCAAATCCTGCAACTTCTGATCAGCAACTTCCGGATCAAACACACGGAAGAAGAATTGGCAGCAACCATTCCACGCTGACTTAGCCAACACCATTGCGTTCTTGTCTGCTGTCACCAACTCGGCAATCTGAGCGCAGAAACCATCAATTATGGCTTTTTCTTCTGGCGTTGGCTGGCCGTCTGTTTGTGTATCATTGTTTTCAATCACAATCGCCAAATGCCAAGCGAACACTTCTTTTGGCTGGAAATCCACCAATGACTTATTTACCGAACAAATGGCTGGCATTTTGTGCTCTTCCCAACGCAAACCTGCGTAATCTTCTTTAGGAATAACCACGTTATATTTCTGAGGGGCTTGTTCAGTCATAATCTTTAGTCATCTGTTTGCTAGTGAAGGCGTGGGATTATAAACGATGGCGAGGGTATTTAAAGTCGAAATGATGGGCTGCTCCGACTTAAGGCAACGAAAGCTTCAAAAGAGCAACGCACTCTTTTAGTTCATACTCGACCTTATTCTCGAAATAGAAACAACCTTGTTCCGGCTCAGGAAATCATTTCCTTGTTAAACAATGAACCCTGTCAGTAAGGTCTCCACCGAAAAAGCTAATGACATCATGGCTTTGCCTGCTTTACTCACTTGCATCAAGAATGCAACGCTAACAGTTGGCACCCTTTCTGCTCTATTTAAATCAGCTCTGTTCAAACAAATAAAATAGACAAAAGGACGAACTCTATGAAAGCTGTGATTCCGGTTGCCGGCTTAGGGACAAGAATGCTCCCTGCAACCAAAGCGATTCCAAAAGAAATGCTGCCCGTCGTGGACAAACCGCTCATTCAATACGTGGTTCAGGAAGCCGTTGATGCAGGCATTCATGAAATTGTACTGGTCACCCATTCCAGTAAAAACTCCATCGAAAACCACTTTGACACCAGTTTCGAATTGGAAACCCAGTTAGAGCGCCGGGTTAAGCGACAACTGCTCGAAGAAGTCAGAGGCATTTGTCCTGATCATGTCACCATCATCTCGGTTCGCCAACATGAAGCCAAAGGCTTGGGGCATGCCATTCTCTGCGCCCAATCCGTGGTAGGAGACGATGATGTTGCCATCCTTCTACCAGACGTATTAATTGATAATGCCGCATCCGATCTGAAAGAAGACAATTTAGCGTCTATGATTCAGCGCTTCAAACAAACGCGATCCAGCCAAATCATGGTTGAAGAAGTCCCCATCAATGAGGTTCAAAAGTACGGTGTCGTAGATACTGCTGGCGAACAGCTTTCGGCTGGAGAAAGCCTTGCGATGCACTCCATCGTCGAAAAACCTAAAGTGGAAGACGCCCCATCCAACAAAGCCGTGGTGGGCCGATACGTTCTCTCCAAATTCATCTGGCCACTACTGCGCAAAACCCCCATTGGTGCAGGTAACGAAATTCAATTAACCGATGCCATCGCGATGTTAATGGATATTGAAACGGTAGAAGCCTATCAAATCATCGGAAAAAGCCACGACTGTGGCAGCAAGATTGGCTACATGAAAGCCAATATTGAATATGGCTTACGTCATCCGGATCTAAATGGCGAGTTCAGAGAATATCTAATGGCGCTGTCTCAGTCCTCGGGAAAGCCCCCTTCCCTGAAACTGGCTAAACGTTAAAACGTGAGATGCTTGAATGCAGTCTGTATCGACTGATAATAAGTAAAGAAACATGACCGAAAGGTTCGACCTGAATTCATCAGACCGAACCATTCTGACTAAAGATCAATGATCGCTGCTCATTAAGAGTTAATTAGCAGCGGCTGCTTGTTCTGACATCATGTTACACTCGAAGCCCCAAGAAGCCTGTTTCTCAGCAAAAGCCTTGGCTTTCTCTTCACAGTAACCTTCTTCATTCTCAGCACGCCATAGCGTCTGCATTCCAGAAGCTTTTTCATAGACAACTTCACAAGGCACAGTAAACCCTGGTTGGGTGTAAACAACACTAATCTTACGCTCAGCATCACCATTCACACACACATAGCTGTCACCTGCTATCGCAGTACCAGCAGAAAGAGCGATAAGACTTCCCATTGCCAATGTACGTAGTTTCATTCGTTTCTCCATCCTTTTTATATTCATTATGCGCTGTTAAATATAACGAGTTATCCTAGTCTATCAATTAACAATCGCCCAGTTTTACTAAATAAAACATAAATTTATATAGACAACACAACAAACAGGCACAAAAAAGCACAGCCTTAGCTGTGCTTTTGGAGATCACGAAGATCAGAATGCCAGAGGTCTATAAAAGGTTATACGAACTCAGCATTGTGGTATACGTTCTGAACGTCTTCACAATCGTTCAGCATATCAACCAACTTTTCAAACATCTCTTTTTCGTCACCAGAAATCTCAGTCGTCATCTGAGGCAAGAAGGTGATTTCATCCATTTCGAAATTAATACCTTCAAAGTTGCTTTCCAGTGCTGTTTTCGCTTGATGGAATTCATTTGGCGGAACCATCACAGTGATCATACCGTCTTCGTTTTCGATTTCAGACACATCAATGTCTTCCATCATCAAGGCTTCAAGCACGGCTTCTTCGTCATCAGATTGAAATGCAAACACCGCTACGTGATCAAACAAGTGAGATACAGCGCCTTGTGCACCGATCTTAGACTTCGCTTTGTTGAAGCAAGTACGCACATCACCGTAGGTACGGTTGTTGTTATCGGTTAAGCAATCAACGATCACCATAGTGTTACCTGGGCCGAAACCTTCATAACGCGCGGCTACGTAATCTTCACCGGAACCACCTTTAGCCTTCTCGATCGCCTTATCAATTACATGACCAGGAACCTGATCCTTCTTAGCCTTATCAATCATACGACGCAAAGAAAGGTTACCATCCGGGTCAATACCACCGTTCTTAGCACACACGTAAATTTCTTTACCGTATTTAGAATACAGTTTCGTTTTCATGCCGGCTGTTTTAGCCATTGACTCTTTACGGTTTTGAAACGCTCTACCCATCGGATCTACTCTTACTTAACTGTGATCAAGAATTCTGGAAATCTTCTTTACGAAGACTTTCGACGATATTTTTAAAGCGGAATATTCTAATCCTTATATAAAGGAGGTTTCCAGAGCTTTTTCTAGAATATGAAAGATTATAGTAATGACATTAGCTGCTGAATTTACTCTTGGCACCGCCCCACGGGCCGCGTTTCATATCTAAAAACAAAGCTTCTACTTTCGCTCTGGCCCACGGTGTACGACGTAAGAACTTCAAACTCGATTTAATGCTCGGGTCTTTCTTGAAACAATTAAGATCGATTCGATTGGCTAAGCCATCCCAACCATAACGGTCTTCAAGCTCAATCAAAATATTCTCCAACGTCATGCCATGCATGGGGTCATTGGAATTGTGGTTCATACGCAGCCCTTAATTTCCTGATAAAAAGATGGGGAGAGTATATCAACGAAACGAAAAAGTAAGTTACCAGTTCCTTCATTTAATCTCTTTATTAATTACAGTCCAACAATCCCGGCGCAACAAACACGAGAACTTTCAAATCTGGTCTACAGTTAGATCACACATTGAGAGAAATGAGGTTTTGTTATGAAGCTCTGTACGATTCGCTCTATCACCCACCTACTCTGTTTGCTATTTATTTTATGCTTTAGCGTTATTTCTCGTGCTGAAACCATTTCAGCCGCTGGCGACCCCTGGCCTCCCTTCTTAGACCCGGATGAGCCCAAACAAGGGATTTCCCTTGAATTAGTCAGGGCGGCATTTGCAACTCAAGGCATCGAGGTTCAAATGAATTTTGTTCCCTGGGCCCGAGCCATTAAAGGCGTAAAAGAAGCAGATTACGATATTCTGGTCAGTACTTGGTATACCGAAGAACGAACTAAATATCTGGCCTACAGTGATCCATATTTAGAAAATCAAATTAAGTTTATTAAGCGTAAGGGTGATACCTTTGAATACGGCGGCTTAGACAGCCTGGCAGGTAAGAATGTGGCCGTTGTTCGTGATTATGGATATGGCGATCAGTTTTTAAACCATCCTGGGTTTAAACGACCTGAAGCAAAAGACCTGATGACTAATATTAAAAAACTGGTAAGTAGCCGTGTGGATCTCACCCTAGAGGATGAAATCGTTGCAAGAGCCTTGATAAATAAACAAGCTCCGCAATTACTGGATAAGATCGAATTCTCTCCAACACCACTCAGCAGTAATACATTGCACGTAACCGTGGGCCTCAAAAATAGCCTTAAAGACAAAATTCTTGATGCATTTAATAATGGGTTGAAGGAAATCAAAGCCAATGGTGTCTATGATTCCTTGCTTAAAACACATGGTGTGAAATAAATGAAACCGGTTGGTTTTCAGGTTGTGCTCTGTTCTCTTCTGGTAACCTTGGGTGGAGTTCCTGCTGTTGTGCTGGGATCTCCGCCATCAAGTCTTCAACCAGAACCAACGCCTGTGTCTTATCAAGTGCTAGCCGCTCATGGTGGAACAAGCGTTCCTCAAGCACAGACACAGACACAGACACAGACACAGACACAGACACAGACACAAAAATCATCCGCTCAAACGAAGCTGGTACATATCTCAGCAGGTGAATACCCTCCCTGGATCAGCGAGACACTAAAAGATAATGGTTTCATTGCCCAGGTCATCAGGGACAGTTTCGAATTAGAAGGCTATTCGGTCGAATTTACGTTTTTTCCCTGGAAACGGAACTACGATCAGGCGCGCAGAGGAAAATACGACGCAACGGCGTATTGGTACACCTCAGAAGAGCGAAAAAAAGATTTCTATTACAGTGACCCATTAAGTGTTGAGGCCACCCACTTCTTTTATCACAAATCCAAACCGCTTAAGAATTGGGAGACTCTGGAAGATCTCCAAGGCTTTAATGTAGGGGCTACCGATGGCTATACCTACACAGAAGAGTTTTGGGCACTGGCCAAATCAGGCAAACTTAACGTTGAAACGACGGTTAAAGACAAACTCAATCTGGCAAAGCTGTTACACCAAAGGATTGATGTTTTCCCGGTAGAAAAGCACCTTGCATTTAGTATTTTACAAAAGGAATTTAAGGCTCATGTCATTCACATGATTGATTATCATCCCAAGCCTCTGATGGAGACGACGGGCCACCTGCTCTTTCCTAAAGCATTGAAAACCTCTCCGGAGCTACTTCAACGATTTAATCGAGGCTTAGCTGAATTAAAGGCAAGTGGCCGTCATGATGAGATTTTTGACAGCACCTTATTTGAAAAAACTCAGAATTAAGCGTCCTCTTTCAGGGATTCAAACTCCGGTGCTGTCTTGGTCGGAATAAATTCAGTGACTTCATAATCAGCGACATCGGCTTTGAAAAAAGGGTCTTGTTCCAAAATCTTATCCAGTTCTTCCCGACTACTTACTTTCGCTAAGATCACTCCACCCGTACGAGGCACCTTCCTTCCTGAAGCTAAAAAGTGCCCTTTGGCATACTGCTCATCAAGATAAGCCACATGCGCTTCGATGAGCTTATCAACGTCCGTCAGTTCGGCTTTATAGGTTAATGAAACAACAAACATAAAATTCCCTTCCCTGCTAATAAAATACTGCTGATGTTCTAAAGGTTAGGCTTATATTCAAAACCACTCTGGGCTTCTGAATCCTGAAAGCTTTGGATCTTCTGCTTACGACATAGCATCCCATTAACTAAAGAACCTGGGAACATCTCAATGGCGTTATTGAAGTCTTCAACATTGCCATTAAAAATACGAATAGCCGCACCAATTTGAGACTGCTGTTCGCTGATTTCTGCCATCAACCGTAAATACACGTCACTGGCTTTTAGATCCGGATAGGCTTCCACCGTAACTTGTAAGCCTTGCATGAGTTCTTTGGTTCGCTGCTCAGCCTTAGCAAGTTTTTCAGGCTCAACACCGTTCCCCATTTCCGCAATGGCGCTACGAAGCTCTGTTACCGCCGTCAACACGGATGACTCGTGCAACTTGTATTGTTCAACCAGAGATTCTACTTGCGGAATAATTTTATTCTTTTGACGCTCTTGGGTTAAAACAGACGCCCACGCACGATCAACAGCGTTATGTTTACCAATAATTCCGTTATACAAGAGGATTGTTGGAATGACGATGATCGCCACAAGCCCTAGTAAAATTACTAATTCATTCATAGTTTATTCCTTGTCTATTTACATCCAATTTAAGCTGTCACTGGTTTATATGGTGTGGTGAAATTGTTATCACTGAAACGCATTAGATCGTGAATCAAATCCAACATATCCTGAACTTTCTGTAATTCGGTATGACCTGCAATTTCCTCAGCAAATTCCTTAGGATTTTCAAGGCCGTGCTTACGTTTAATCGCCAACAAATCATCAGTCACCGCCAAACACAACCGCCCATTAGGGGTAATTTCCACGACCGGTGATTTAAAGGCTTTGGCAAATGCCACTAAGCGTTCCTCAACTGCGGGCGTTAATAATCTGGCTGCATTCATAGTGTCATGAGCTCTGACTTTGAACTCACGATTAAATTCATTTGAGGTTCCACGATATTTCTCACCACTAAATTTGATACTTCTGTCAGCGTCCAGACTCAAACCTTTGGCATAAGGGAAGTCCAACAAGAAGCCATGTCGATAGTAGTGATCTCGCACTGTACGGGTTCGGGTATTTCCTTTTGAATCTGTATAGGTTTCTGTTCTTTTTCTGACATAGTGAAAACAATACATCTGATATTGAAAGCTGTGATCACTACCGGCAAAGCTCCCTTCGTACAGATTCTTTATACGTCGAATATCATTACCTCGAATGAACTCACGAAAGTCCTCACCAAGCTGCTTCGCCATTGCCTCACCATCGCATTTGACCGGCTTAAGCTGATTATTGAACAGCGCATCCATAATAAAAATCTGTTCAGAAACAGGATCACGCCACTTCGCCCTTTTACGAAGCCAAAACCACAGTAACCCACCCACTACAAGAGCGTGAATACCTAGACCAAACGAAGCATCATACCCACCGACAAATCGGCTGAGCGTAGAAAAATACTCCCAATATGAAAAATGCCACACAGGCAAGAACCAAAGCCCTATACCCAAACCAACTGAGACAAGCCCCCGTACCCAAGGCTTTTTGGAACCCTCCGGTAACGGCAGTCTTATATTACGATCATCCAGTAGAGTCCAAAGAACATACAGAGATACCGCTGGAAGCCAGAGAGAGCTAAACCCGATAAACCAAGAAACGGGTAAAAAGATGATGCCCATGCTGCCTAGCCGATAAGCAAGAAAGAACTCTAGCAACATCAGCACAACCATCGATAAATGAAGCCAGCAATAGATACGATACGGAGTATCGTCATAATCCAAAGGGCCTGTGTGATTTTCTACATCTTGAATAATCGATACCAACTCATCCTGAGAGTTTGCAGACTCTACACGAGCTTTAATATCCGCAATATTGGCAGTCACTTGACTATTGTGTGAATACATAAATTCCTTTTAGTACGGTAATTTCCAAGCAAAAGTGAACACGGTGAGCTGAAGATTGGGATTCCAAAAGAATGAAACACTCGACGCGGCCGTTGACCACTGTAGAACTTGTTCGTTAAGACTGAATGACTTAACTAAGTAAGTCGCAATTGATATTGACTATATTATCACTAATATATCGCACTAAACCAGTGCACCCAGCCCGTATACAGAACACAAATGAGAACTATTACTAAAAAATAGTGTTTAGAGTTTACAAAAAAGGGCTACCTAATTGGTAACCCATCACTGATACATTCACTAAAGCTTAATCCAGGTTGCCTTGATTTCTGAGTACTTATCAAAGGCATGAAGCGATTTATCACGGCCATTACCTGACTGTTTGTAACCACCAAACGGCGCAGTCATGTCACCACCATCATACTGATTAACCCAAACTGAGCCAGCTTTTAAGCCCTTCGCAAATCGATGAGCGCGGCTCAGATTGGATGTCCACACTGCAGCCGCTAAGCCATACACTGAGTCATTAGCAATCTTGAGTGCTTGTTCTTCGTCTTTAAAACGGATCACAGACAGCACAGGGCCAAAGATTTCTTCTTCTGCAATCGCCATGGTCGAGTCCACGTTTTCAAACACCGTTGGCTCAACGTACATGCCACCGGAAACAGGAGCGACTTTACTACCTCCTACAGTCAGTTTCGCACCTTGGCTTTGACCTTTTTCGATGTACCCCAAAACTCTCTCTAACTGGGTTTCATCAACAATGGCGCCGACATTCGTTTCCGGATCAAGAGGGTTGCCAGGCTTCCAGTTTTTAACGGCTGCCCTGACCTTCTCCATAAACGCATCCGCAATGCTATCTTCTACCAATAAACGAGAACCGGCTGTACAGACTTCCCCCTGATTGAAACAAATAGCACTGGCTGCAGCTTCGGCAGCGGCATCCAGATCTGGCGCATCGGCAAACACCACATTCGGCGATTTACCACCCGCTTCGGTCCATACCCGTTTCATGTTGGATTGACCAGCAAACACCATCAGTTGCTTGGCAACACCCGTAGAACCGGTGAACACCAAGGTATCTACGTCCATATGAAGCGCTAACGCTTTACCCACCGTATGACCAAAGCCAGGAAGCACATTGAATACCCCATCAGGAATGCCCGCTTCTTTAGCCAGTTGGGCAAGTTTAATAGCAGTCAGCGGAGACTTCTCGGACGGTTTAAGAATCACCGAATTACCCATTGCCAAGGCTGGTGCATATTTCCAGGTCGCCATGATCATTGGGAAATTCCAAGGTACAATTGCCGCTACAACGCCTACCGCTTCGCGAGTGACCATGCCTAATTCATTATGGGGAGTTGGCGCAATTTCGTCGTAGATTTTATCTGTGGCTTCTGCCGTCCAACGTAATGCGCGTAAGGTCGCATTCACGTCTACATTAAAAGAGTCATTAATCGGCTTACCCATATCAAGGGTTTCAAGTAACGCAAGCTCTTCAGCATTAGCCTCAATCAAATCAGCAAATGCTTGCAAAACCTTTTTGCGCTCAGCAGGCGCTTTATTGGACCATTCCCCGGAATTAAAAGCAGCTCGGGCAGCACTTACCGCAATATTGGCATCGACATCATCACAACTGGCTACTTTGCAAAGCAAACCATTATCGATAGGACTGATGCAATCAAAGGTGTCTCTACTTTGTGCATCGACTAACTGACCATTGATAAATGCACGACCTTCCATAGTGATTTGCTCTTTAAGAGCAGTCCAGTATTCAAGACTTTGAACATTAGTCATATCGATTACCTATTGTTTGACGTTCAATTTGAAGATAGACCTTACTCCAAAAGCTGCAACATTTTCAATATATCGAACACAAAGTTTTTAATCTCACTTTATTATTAAAAACAAAGAAGCCAGGTTTTATGAGCTCCCGAAGGCATCACGAAAGACAAATGTTGGCTTTTTGTTATTTTCTTCAATCAAAGGCTTGATGTTTTATTTTTTTGACATACACTCCCAAACATATGTTCAAAATAACAAACAGAGGTTTCAATCATGTCATCCACTTCTCTTGATGCTTTTTGGATGCCCTTCACTGCCAACCGTCAGTTTAAAGCTGAGCCACGTTTATTGGTCTCAGCAGAAGGGATGTACTACAAGTCGGATGATGGCCGATCCATTCTGGATGGCACCGCAGGACTATGGTGTACGAATGCTGGCCACGGACGTAAACAAATCTCAGAGGCAGTTGCCAAACAAATTCACGAGCTGGATTACGCACCTACCTTTCAAATGGGCCATCCTCTTCCGTTTGAGCTAGCACAACGTCTAGTTAAGCACAGCCCGGAAGGCATGAACCATGTTTTCTTCACAAACTCGGGTTCAGAATCCGTCGACACCGCGCTTAAAATTGCATTGGCTTATCATAAGGCCAAAGGCAATGGCAGCAAGACACGTCTAATTGGTCGTGAAAAAGGCTATCACGGCACCAACTTCGGTGGCATTTCTGTAGGCGGTCTGGGCAACAACCGTCGTTTCTTCGGTAGCCTTCTTACTGGCGTCGATCATCTGCAACATGCATGGACACCAGAAAACATCTTCAGTAAAGGCCTACCTGATCATGGTGTTGAACTGGCCGAAGAATTGAACACAATGATTCAACTTCATGGTGCCGAAAACATTGCCGCTGTTATTGTTGAACCCGTTGTTGGCTCAGGTGGTGTTTATATGCCACCGCAAGGCTATCTAAAGCGCCTTCGTGAAATTACCGCCCAAAACGACATCCTCCTAATTTTTGATGAAGTAATTACCGGGTATGGTCGTGTGGGTGAAGCCTTTGCAGCAAACCGCATGGGCGTTACTCCAGACATCATTACTACTGCGAAAGGCTTGACCAATGGTGCAATCCCAATGGGTGCCGTCTTTGTACAGGACTTCATCCACGATGCCTTCATGCATGGGCCAGAGGAAGTCATTGAACTCTTCCACGGTTACACCTATTCCGGTCATCCGGTTGCAGCGGCTGCGGCACTTGCTACGCTGGACATTTATGAACAAGAAAATCTGTTTAATAAAGCCATCGAATTAGAACAGCACTGGCAAGAAGCACTTCACTCGCTTCGTGAATACGATGTCGTAAAAGACATTCGTAACTACGGTCTGGTCGGCGCGGTTGAATTCCATCAAGGGGACAAACTAGGTGAGCGCGGCTACAAAGCCTTTAACCATTGTTTCTGGAAAGAAAACACCTTGGTTCGATGCACAGGCGATGTGATTGCCATGTCACCGCCACTGATTATCAGCGAAAACCAAATTGATGAACTGGTTGCATCGCTAGGCAATGCCATTAAAACGCTTTAATTGCCCTATTCTCTTTTACAGTTACTGGTTTTTACAACTACTGGTTTTTACAAGTACTGGTTTTTAGCAAGCAATCAATAAGCGTAACGACAAAGATTAACGACTTTAAATACATTAGAAGTACGGAATTCACATGAAGCAAATTACTCACTTTATTAACGGTCAAGTTACCGCTCCGAGCGAGCGCCAAGCGCCTGTTTTTAACCCCGCTTTGGGCGAACAAACCGCAGAAGTGTCTCTGGCATCGGCAAGCCAGGTTGAAGAAGCAATCTCGGTGGCCAAAACCGCATTCGAAAGCTGGTCGAAAGTTACCCCGTTGAATCGCGCCCGAATTCTTTTCAAGTTTAAGATGCTTCTGGATGAACGCATTGACGAACTGGCTGAGCTGATCAGCTCAGAGCACGGTAAAGTTTTTGAAGACGCTAAAGGCGAAATCATTCGCGGTGTTGAAGTGGTTGAGTTTGCATGTGGCATCCCTCAGATGCTGAAAGGTGAAATTACTGAACAAGTAGGTAGTGATGTTGATGCTTATTCTGTCAATCAGCCGCTAGGCGTTGTTGCTGGTATTTCACCATTTAACTTCCCGGCAATGGTACCTATGTGGATGTGGCCTGTGGCCATTGCTTGTGGCAACACCTTCGTTTTGAAACCCTCAGAGAAAGATCCATCAGCTTCTCTATTGATCGCCGAATGGTTAAAAGAATGTGGCCTCCCGGATGGTGTTTTCAATGTTGTGAATGGTGATAAAGAAGCCGTTGATGTCCTTCTGACGCACCCCGACATTCAGGCGGTCAGCTTCGTAGGTTCGACACCAATTGCAGAGTATATCTACTCCACCGCGAGCAAGCATTGCAAGCGTGTTCAAGCGTTAGGCGGTGCCAAAAACCACATGGTTGTCATGCCGGATGCCGACATCGATTCAGCCGTAAATGCGTTGATGGGTGCTGCTTATGGCTCTGCAGGTGAACGCTGTATGGCGATCTCTGTGGCCGTTGCCGTGGGGGACATTGCGGATGAACTGGTCGAAAAATTAGCCGCCAAAACTCGCGAGCTTAAAATCGGTAATGGTGCTAATCGAGGCCTGGACATGGGGCCACTGGTCACCAAAGAACATTTAGCCAAAGTGAAAGGCTATGTAGATACCGGTGTTTCTGAAGGCGCTACTCTGGTTGTTGATGGCCGAGATCTGTCTGTCGATGGCTGTGAAAATGGCTTCTTCATGGGCGGCTGTTTATTCGACAACGTAACCACCGGCATGACCATCTACCAGGAAGAAATCTTTGGCCCGGTCCTTTGTGTGGTGCGTGTTCCTGATTACGCCACCGCCGCCCAAATGATCAACGATCATGAATACGGCAACGGCACCAGTATATTTACCCGCAGCGGTGCAGTGGCCCGCAAGTTTACACATGACATTCAGGTGGGCATGGTAGGCGTGAATGTGCCTATCCCTGTACCGATGGCGTTCCATGCATTTGGGGGTTGGAAACGTTCGTTGTTTGGCAGCAACCATGTTCATGGCCCTGAAGGCGTTCGTTTCTACACCAAACGCAAAGCCGTCACGGTTCGTTGGCCGGAAGGCGACATCGGGGCTGAGTTCGTCATGCCGACGATGAAATAAGCGATCAATAAAACCGCCTAAATAGCACAAGAGAACATCCCTTGTTCGCCCTCCCCTGATTTCCAAAAAATCATGAGGGCTTTTTTAGGACAGCCAACCATTTTGGAACAGTCGATTATGAGCATTCAAAGCATTAAAGATGTCAGCGCGGATAACATCCCTGCTGACAATTACCTCCCTGACGATGAGAAAATCCTTTCTGGTCGCCCAGAACAAAATGTCTGGAATGTTTTCTCGTCCAAAGATGATAAATTTCACACCGGAATTTGGGATGCTCAAGCCGGGCATTGGAAAGTCAGCTACACGGAAGATGAGTACTGCGTCATTCTGGGAGGTGAATCCATCATTCATGATGCCGACGGAAACACCAAACGAGTAAAACAAGGCGATCACTTTGTGATTCCCGCTGGTTTTCAGGGCACCTGGGAAGTACCAAGCTATTGTAAAAAGATCTACGTCATTTACGAAGCCTGAGCATTTCAGAAGATCATTTAGTACAGATAAAGCAAGACAGATAAACAAAGACAAATCGAACCAAGAATAACGAAAAACAAAACTCATAACCCTCAGTAGTAGACAAACCAAGGTCAGGAGCTGATATGAAACGTACGCCGCATACCAATTCTTATTACGCAGCCACAGCGAATCAGAAAAGCGATCGACCCCCTCTTACTGAAGCTCTAGACACCCAAATCTGTATTCTAGGTGCCGGTTTTACAGGTATCTCCAGCGCCCTACATTTGGCTGAAGCGGGTTATAAAGTGATCGTACTGGAAGCCGCACGCATTGGCTTTGGAGCCAGCGGACGCAACGGCGGCCAATTAGTAAACAGCTACAGCCGAGACATTGATACCATTGAAAACAACTACGGTTCGGACCTCGGCAGCGCACTGGGCAATATGGCCTTCGAAGGTGGCAACATCATTCGTGAGCGCATTGAAAAGTACAACATCGACTGTGACTACAAAGAAGGCGGTATTTTTGCGGCCTTTAATGACAAACAATTCAACGAACTAAAAGAGCAAAAAGCCCTTTGGGAACGCTACGGCAATGATCAGTTAGAACTCCTGAATGAAGACGCCATCCGTGAACACATTGCCACTGATCGATACATTGGCGGCTTACTGGATCATTCAGGCGGACACATTCACCCGCTCAATCTGGTGCTTGGCGAAGCTGCCGCCTTCGAATCCTTAGGTGGACAAATCTTTGAAGACTCAACAGTTATCAAAATTGATCGCAACGAACACACCCCAGGCAAGCGCCCGAAAGTCTTCACCGAACAAGGCTCCATCACCTGCGACTACCTACTACTCGCAGGTAATGCTTATATGGGCGGATTAGTCCCTGAGTTATCGGCTAAATCCATGCCGTGCGGCACTCAGATTGTTACCACCGAAGTCCTGGATGAAAGCACCGCTCGATCACTGATTCCTAAAGGCCATTGCGTTGAGGACTGTAATTTCAAGCTCGACTACTATCGTGTCACCCGTGATAACCGACTGCTGTACGGCGGCGGTGTGACCTACGGCGGTGGCGACCCGGCTTCTATCGAACAGTTTGTACGTGGACACTTAGAAAAGACCTTCCCTCAATTGAAAGGCGTTCGATTTGATTACGCCTGGGGCGGCGACTTCCTTCTGACCATGAGCCGCCTCCCACAACTAGGCCGACTAACTGATACAATCTACTACGCTCAGGGCTACAGCGGTCATGGCGTCACCACAACACATTTGGTTGGTAAACTGGTAGCGGAAACCATCAAAGGCCACGCAGAGCGCTTTGACTCCTTTGCTGCGTTGAAACACTACCCATTCCCTGGCGGACGCATGTTTAGAGTGCCTTACACCGCCATTGGTGCGTTCTATTATGGATTGAGGGATAAGTTGGGGATTTAAATATTTCTCTTCTACAGCCGGAACCGAATTAACAGCCAAGCTAAGGGGCACCCTGCCCCTAGTAATTGCCGATATACATGAAATGCATAATCGCATTCACACACATGGTTACATCATTCCTTTAGCTTTCCTTTAAACCATTTTACTTGGTGTGCATCACTCCACCACCAACGCTCCTTCGTCCATGTAAAAGTCGTTTCAATGTTTTTTCCTCGTACGGTTCCCTCCCAAACGATCTTTCCGTGATCATCACTTAGTGAGGTAGACATAAATTGTATGCCATCGGCCGTTTCTTCAGCTGTATATACGCTGGGACTAAATCCCCACTCAACGCATCCTGACGATGAAAACATACCGTTGGTAAAACTAAGTTCATCATCGCCATCCTGATCTGCCGTACTGCCTTGCATACCAGTCTCGCCAATAAAATGCAGTCCATCCAAAGGAGCGCTAAGCGCACTCGGATTAACTGATGCAAGAAATAGAAGTAAAAAGAAGCTATAAAAAATTCGATTTTTGTACATCATCACATTCTCCACCCATACTGTTTTTTGTCCTGCCAACAAAAACAATGGCTCCGTTTAAAGTATAGAGAAGAATGGTTGACCACGAATGCTGAGAAACAGTAACTCGCTGTTAGCTGGTAAAAGTAAGTCTAGAGGACCTCTGTCTTGAATTGGTAATGAGTAGTCCGCCTGTTTCGCGTTGGAGCTGCCCTTCGTTCGAGTGACTTATAACTGGACGCATGTAGTTAAGCGAGCCCGACTATTGAAGCGCCGGATGCGAGGGTAACGGATTGATTTCTAGGGTGTCACCTCACGACTTTTTGAGGATAGACACATGCTGAGGGTATCCTCAGTAGAACCACGATAGATGTTGGTGATGGTTCGGCACTCCGACAGTTCTTACGAACTGACAACAGCAATGAAAGAATCGGCAGTGGTGCCAATAAGAGGAAACAGAACAGACTATTAAGAATCGAGCTCTGACCTTGGAGGGCCTTCAAGTTTTTGCGCCTTGACAACCCCCGGTCATATAGATGTTAGAAGTAATTTACCTTCCGTGCTTTCCACCTACGAGTAAATCATAACTCCACTCAAAACTTGCATTTGGAAATAGCTTTTCAAATTTGGCTTTTACACTAGACATATCCGGATCAAGAATACGATCATCGGCAACTGAAACTTTAGTAATATTCTTGTATTTCGCAATTCGCTTATACAAGTTTGATAATCCAACTTCACTGTAGCATTTGGCTCCTACTCTAAGTGAAATAACCTCTTCAGCAGAAACCTCTTTTTCAGCTCTTTCAAGCTCACTTTTATCCCAAAGAATAAGATTTCCTTCTGTGAATATTTCCATATGCTCGAATTCCCGATTACTTCTAACGCCCGCAACACCGGACAATTTGTAGCGAAGCGGAGAATTGTTCCGAGTGCTTGCGATTGTTATGTTTTTTCACGGATTAAACCATTAGAGGAATACGATCAGGTTGAACAAAAGAACTGGCAACACAGGAATATTTCTCAATAGAGCTTAAGGAAGAAAGATCAATTTCTGAATATTTTTCAAAATGCTCTTTAACAATATCGCTGAAGTCTTTGCACGTCCAAAAATTTGATCCACATCGGAGAACCATATTGAATCCGTTTTCTATTATTTTACCTCCAAACTGGCCAATATTTCCGGGGATAAATAGGTGAAAACTATGCCTATCCAAAGCATGCAAAACTAAATCTACATCTTCACCTATGCCATAGGCATTAGACTGTAGTAATAATGAAGCACCCAGACTATCCGGATTGGACTTGTACTCTATATTCACCTTATTCTGTGTATATCTTTGAATTAGGAATTTTAACGTGTTTTCAGCAGGCAAATTAAGAGCCGCAACTTGTCCTGTACAGCCAATATAGTCGCGCATATAGGAGATAAGGAGGTCTTTAACTTGCTCCCCTTTACCTAAAGCATGGTATACCCCAAAAAAAGAATGTAGGTACGGAGCCTGCTCTTCAGACATAACCATAAGGTGGCCACTATAGTCCTTACGAACCAAATCAAGGAATGCAGAAACTTTTTCGTTTACCCCTTCGTCAACCAATAATAATTGCGAAAAATACCCTACCAGCTTTGATAATCTGATAGGTAAATAGTAATAATTTGATAGTACATCAAATCCAGCCCCTTCCTTGTTTATCAAGTAATATTTGTCTTCTTGAAGGTTTTCCAATGTATCATCAAGCAATCTGATTCCATAAAACTTGAATAAAGCCATGAATTCAGAAAAGGCTACTCGAGCCTTCTCGTTTGACAAGTGAGGAATGAGGACTGTGGAAATAGCGTTGATCAGCTCAAGCTGTTTAAAATCATATTCAGGACTAAATTTCTCTATGAATCGATAGCCAACGCCTTTTAGCAAGGTTACTAGATCATCAGTGTTATCAACTGCTTCCCCTGCAGATCTAATCACCTCTAAAAATTCACGAACACCTTCTGTATTGCCTAGGTCGTCATATAGCCCCCAAAGATCATCTTTATAATTCAGTAGCACCATTCCGACTCTAGACGCAGGTGGAATAAACGAAAAATCATGAGTTGAAATTGTGTCATCTTGACTATGATATGGATTTTTAGAAAATATGCTTGGCCCGTAAAGATTCATCCCCCAAGAAGAAGGTGTCTGATCCCTTCCTTCTTGTATAAATTTCGTCGAAATTACACGTCCTAGATTTACAAGATCGAGGAATTCAACATCTGAATTAACTTTGTCTCTTCCAGAAATTAGATTTATTAGACTACCTGTTAGTAGTCCTTGGCCCGCCACCTCACCAGCATATTCATCTGAGGCAGCTGCTGCTAGTATTGAAATACCAAATGAACCTTTAGCTCCCATAAGTTCGGGTTTTATCAGAGACAACAAGTCATTAACTAATCCTGCGGTGTTACAGGCGTCAATGACCAAATTTACGTGCTTAACCCCCGAAGACGAGACTATTCTAAAGATCTCGGTTAGCGATAGTCCAGTAAAGCTCATTCTGTCTGTCTTAGTCTCGTTTAAGCAAAGGTAGTACGTACCGTCAACCACCCCTCCGTGCCCCGCGAAGAATAACGTAAAAATATCTGGACATTCTTTATCGAATAAAGCTTCTTCGAGCGTTCCTTTAACATCACTTATTACTGGGGACTTCAGAAAATATGAGCTTTCTTTTTCGTATATCGAGTATTCTGAGTCAACTAAGACATCATAAACCGCTAATGCATCATTTTCAGCACCGGACAGATTATTAAGCGTTTCACTCTGGTAGTTGTCACAACCAATAGAGACTAAATAAGCCTTCATATATCTATACCTTTGTACCTATTTAGTCTTTCTTTTTCTTTTAATAGTGCTGCCTCAGATTTTTCTTGTTTTATTCTTTCTACTTCTGCATGAAATTCTTCATCCTGTGCTTCCAGTGACTGCATTAGAGGTTCCGCAGCATCAGTACCGACATGAATCTGTGGGAGTTCTACTTGGCCATTTTCGTTAACGCTAAACTCAACTTTTTTCAGCATCTCTAAAAACGCCTCGGCTTGAGAGACATATTCTTTTTGGTCTACAGTATTCCCAATTTTTTCACAGCTTTCGCTTATCGTCTGAAACATGCCCTGCATAGTTTGAGAGGTAAAGCCTTCAATAAAAGTATTAAGGAATTGAAAAAACTGATTAATGTCGTTTTTAATAAGGTCTTCATATCCAATACTTAGCTCAACGCCAGCCTCTTTGAATGATGATTCTTCTGTTCCATCCTCTCTAACCGTCAGCCAGCTTCTTCCGTGTTGAAAGCTATGCATATTATCCTTAGACACGTACTGAGAAATCTGCTCTCTATGCGCTCTGATAGCCATCTCAAGCAGGGCTTTTCCAAACTCTTTTGATTCAGTCTTATAAGAAAATGGCAAATGACTCTCCTACTGTGGAAACATAACGCTTGTAGCAGTTGCCAACGGTCCACTGCCTACATTTGTTATGACTAGCTGCTTTGTGCACAACTGTTTAAATTCAATTTCAAAATTTCTTTTTCATAATTCAAGTAATCTTTCCCAACATTTAGCTCTACCTCATTTATTACTTGATACTGGCCTTCAATGGAACAAGCCAACCTCAATACAGCCGAATGTCCCATACCTTGGCAGGTACGACCATAAGTAGCTCTATAAATAACCGCATTCATTGATACTTTGATTAGGTTATAGGTAGCGTAAGTACAGTCGGGGCCAATGTTAGAAAGTAAGCTTTCTTTTTGTAAGCTGTAAAAGAAGTCATCAATTTGATTTTCTTTGCGATCACCTACACCCCAAAGCTCAAGCATTTCTCTTTCAACCTCACTAATTTCTTTATATGCAGCTTCTTGTTTTTCCTCTGGAAACTGTCTAATTAGATAGTAAAGTCTAGATATTCCCCACTGATAGCATTCAGTTAGATATTTCCTACTGCACTCAAATCCGTCTTCATCCCCGATATCATATCGATTGTAATATTCGTTTCTATATTTCAACCATTCACGTTGAGTACGTCTAACGATAAGGCTATCCGGGCTATGTTTAAGCGTAATTTTAAATAGCTCTCCAAGAAAGAAATCCAACTCGCCTAAATCATGAGAACTCTCACTAAAACATATCTTCTTTTCAATCTCGGTAGAAGCCAAATCACAATTGAAGGATGGTGGTATGCTATTTACTGCTCCCAATTCAGAGTAGGTCTTGGATAATGTAATGCAGGGAATTAAAATTAGTAAAAAAGCAAGGTATTTCACACCGTATCCTTTCTGTCATAACAGCGAATTCTGCGTCCCTAAGACGCAGATCAGTTTTTCCTATATTGCGAACCATTCTCCGACGTATTCACTATTAAAACAACAGCTTAACACGCAATCATTTGGTCTATTTTCCCAAAATGCGTCTATTGTGTTTGATCTATGTATTCCCAAAAAGCGTCAAAAAACCAAAAGCCTTGTTTAATTTCAATAAGTTATGATCAGGCTAGGCCAAAATGCGACTCCAAGTCGGTGATCAGGACGTTTCTCCTATAACCCCAAAACAAAAAATCCCAGCCGAAGCTGGGATCTATGCAGTTATCTTTTACGTAAATATTAGGCCGAACTACTTCACACCCAACACCGAGGTATAGCAGTTCATCCCCAGATAACGGAAGTGGCGAGCATCAGCGATATCCAAGCCACGTTCTTTCATCAGTTCCGGGTAGTTGTAGATTTCATGAATCGCATTGTCGGAGGCGAAGTAGAAGATGATCGCCGCGATGTACCAGTAGCCTTTTTGGATGGCTCGGCTGATAACATTGCCTTTCGGGAAGG
Source organism: Litoribrevibacter albus (assembly GCF_030159995.1). Classification (NCBI taxonomy): domain Bacteria; kingdom Pseudomonadati; phylum Pseudomonadota; class Gammaproteobacteria; order Oceanospirillales; family Oceanospirillaceae; genus Litoribrevibacter; species Litoribrevibacter albus. Next base: position 154,152 of record NZ_BSNM01000009.1, read on the forward strand.
CGAAGTCCCCAACTACAAACTTGCCACCTTGTTTGGTCAACTTGATCAGGTGATCCATGAAGGTGAGCATGGTGTCTTTATAGAAAACGTTAAGGAAGAAATTGGCGATAACCATGTCGTATTTGTCGTATTCTTCGAACTTCAAGATATCAGCATGTACGACGTTTACTTTGAGGTCTTTCGGGTGTTTATCAAAGGCTTTTTGAAGTTTTTCGAGCATGGTTTTGGAAAGATCAACCACCGTCACATCAGCGCCCATCTCAGCCGCACGAATGGCATCTTTGCCGTGCCCTGCACCTGCAATTAAGATTTTGTCGCCCGGTTTCACATGTTCTTCGCAAAGCATTGCTCGTTTGCAGTTATGAATCGATTCACCACCATAAATGGTGCTAAGGAAATCGTACAAAGGCCCTATGTATTTATACTTGTCTGCCATGATAACTCTTGTTATTTGATTATTTTAATTCTTGTTATACCGGTTCGGTGATGTTTCCCTGTCCCGAACCAATGGAGAAATTAGGCTATAAAAACTTCTCAGCTAAGACAACCCATCCAAAGGATGAAAATGCATATTATGGCCAATTAACCGACTATTTTTATGCGCTATCTGGCGACGACAAACTCATCCAGGTTGGAGAACACCTTGGACGGGGTAATACCGAAAATTTTGCGATAGCTGTTACTTAGGTGAGAAGCATCCGAGAACCCGGTGTTTAGAGCCGATTGAGTCAGATTGGCGGTTGAATGATAGTCGTGCATGAAAAGCGACAGTTTAGACCACAGTTTATAATGCCGAAACGGCACGCCCACACTCTGTTTAAACAAATGATTCAATCGCGAATTAGATAAGCCTATGTACTGTGCAACCTCCGTTTGGGAGGCGTCGAGAAATTCACTCTGCTGCATCATCGACAAACAGTTGATGATCCGAGTGTCCAAGAGAATGTCAGGGTATTCCAGCGGCTTACAAAGTAATGACGGTAAGTCAGCGGCTAGAATCCTGCGTTCAATGCGCTTATTGAAGAAGTCACTGATCACAATATCAAAGACAACAGGCTGTTCGCGCAAAAATGTGTGCTGTAGTCCTCGACCAAGTTCTGATGAGGTTTCAAAGTAGAGCGCTGCGAGATGTTCATCCAGACAATCAACCGCGTGCTCCACATGGGCATCGATCAAGGCACTTCGACAACTCACCACCGTATCGTCAGTCAATTGCACCTGAAAAGGCCCGGACAACCCGATAAGCAAAACCAGCGCACCATGACGATGTTTGGAAGCAACCCCGAAGTTCCCTAAAAACACCGCGTGTTCAGGTCGAATGTGAAGAATTTTATCCATACGTTGATTTATCCAAGAAACGAACAGCCTAATCTTACAAGATGCCAAACATGCGGCTTGATACACTCCTCTACCATCACAGTTTGTTTTATCCGGTAGACGTAGTTCATCATGCCAAACACCCAACCAATTACGGTAGCAGCAATTCAATTAGACACAGACATAGGCAATGTATCACGAAATCTTCAACAGTGCAGAGCCTTAGTCTTAGAGGCACGCGCCCAAGGCGCCCGCTGGATTGCCCTGCCTGAATTTTTTAATACCGGCTTTTGTTGGAAGCCTGAACTGGCAGACTGCATAGAAGATGACTCGGGAGTAAGCCTTGAGTTTCTTCGTTCACTATCCCAGGAACTAGGCATTGTTATTGGCGGGTCATTGCTCTATCGCGAACCATCCGGCGGCGTCCGAAATCGTTATTTTTGTTTTAACGAGGGGCACCTTGTTGGCGTTCATGACAAAGATCTGCCAACCATGTGGGAAAGTAGTCTGTACGAAGCTGGGGATGCTTCAGACACCGGAGCACTAGGACGTGCTGATGAGATTAGAATCGGCAGTGCCGTGTGCTGGGAATTTATGAGAACAGCGACATCACGACGACTTCGCGGGAAGATAGATATTCTTCTGGGCGGTTCAAATTGGTGGAGCATTCCGAATAACTGGCCCGCTTGGCTGGCGTCACATATGGAAACGGCAAACAATCAGAACAGCCTTCAATGTGTTCAAGACACCGCAAGATTGCTTGGTGTGCCCATTGTACATGCCGCGCACTGCAATGCCTTTGATTGCCCTACTCCTGGTCTCCCGATCACCTATCAAGGCAACATGGAAGGCAACACCGCAATCATTGATGGTTATGGGCAGGTGTTGGCAATGCGCTCTTGGGATGAAGGTCAAGGCGTGGTAATCGCTCAGGTCACGCCTGGCGCAGTATCAAATGACTTACCACCGATTCCAGACAGTTTCTGGCTTAGGACGCGTGGCGTAATTCCAACGCTTTCATGGCATTATCACGGCTTTTTAGGCCGACGTTATTATAAGAAGCACGTAAAACAAACATATAAAACAAGCACACTAAAACAACAAAAGGAAGTTCATTGAATGGTTGAATCAAATCTACCCAGCGTTAGCTTTTCTGAAATATCCAATACCTGGATTCTATTCACGGCGGCGCTGATTCTGGTTATTTCTTTGGTCGAGGCCTGGATTGCCACATTGATTTACTACGGCGGTGTAAAGTCGCTAAAGAAGGTATTCAAAGCACCACAAAATTTGATTCGTTCACACGTCGACTACACAATCATGACCGCTCTACTGGGCGTGGCCTATTTCAGTATTGTGCATCTACAGCTCGACATTCCTAAAGCCATTATTGCGTTGTTGTGCTTCGGTGCAATCTACAACCCGTTTGGTTTCTTGTTGAAATCCATTAATCCAAAAGCAGGCCAAAGCGACACTGTGATCGGGAAAATCATTGTCTGCGCCGCCTTCCTACCGACCACCATTGGCTTTGGTTACATCATGATTGAAGTGATGAGTACCTTGTTAAGCAATGGATGAGAACGCTGTTAAGCAATGAATGATAGCGCTAGGTGTAGAACTTCAGGAAATAGAAAAACGGCATCACCAGACTCAAAACAAAGGTAACGGTGATACTGGTCACTCCCGGTATCACCAACATAGATTTCTTAGGGCGTCGGGGGTTATAAAAGACTTTCACTGAACCATCTGGAAGACGCTGAATGCCTTTTAGTTGAGTCTCGCCTACGTTTTTAAAACCACCGCTGCCGGTCATGACCAAATAAGAAACCCGGCTGCCGGTATAAGGCTGCCCGTCTACCTCATACTCATACACAGCCGATGCCTGATAGGCTTGTTCAACACGCACTGCTTCTCTGCCTACTTTCTCAAGGCCATGACGTAACAGGCGCCCGGCCACAAAAGGCCAGCGGGAAACTCTGATTTGCCAGATCACGGAGATGGTACACATCAACCAGGCGTACGCTGCAATCCAAAAGAAGATTGCTTGATCGTCGCCACTCAGTGCCAGCTGATACATATCCACCAGATAGATCGATATAAAATCCATAGAGACCTCATTCCCGAAAATAAATCCTAAGCTAGCATAAGGATTAAGGGATGTATCTATTGCAGAGTCTGTTCACGGATTTCTTCGCATAGAAATGCGTCTATCTGGCTGCAATGCATCAGCATGTGCAGGGACTACTCCGGTAAGATCAGCTTTAAACGCCTTAGACCGACTTCGCATGAGCCCCTATTAAACGGCCAGACATGTCTTCCACCTGACCTTTAGCGAGACGCTTCCTAAAAATATTACGCCAACCTTCAGGGATTTCAGGCACATCCACCAATACTTCCATTTCTTTGATATTCAGAGGGTCTCTGTGTAAGCAATGCATAACCCGATGTAGATTGGCTTCAGTACTAACTCGTTCCAGGAACATCAAGGTATCACCGGCTTTGGCTTCGCCTTCTTCCAGAACACGGTAGTACCACCCCGTCAGACCTTGCTTTTGAATGGTCTTCGCCATCGCTTTATCACCAAAGCGTTCGTTCAATTTCCAACACGGTTGTCGGCCTTGAGACACCTGGAGCTTGGCCGTGCCAAACTGAAAAATATCCCCTAGACACACATCCTTCTCCAACAGACCATGAGACGACATATTTTCACCAAATCCACCTACCGCAAATTCAATAGACGGAAACATAGGCTGCAAAGATTGATAGTGTTCTCTCGGGTAATGGTGAATGGCTTTTTCTCGCCCACCATGAACACGTAAGTCGCCTTGTTCATCACCTGCAAATCCTAGAAAGGTAATCGAAACGACCTCTGACACCTGAGTTTTGTGAATACCACTTGGCTCACCTTTAGGCCCAAACGGCTGGGTTTTCCCCATTAATAAATGATCAATCAATACAGACTGGGTTTGAGTTTCCATGATTAACCCCTTCATCCCGTGTTTTAGTGAATTCCATGAACAACTGACGAGTCACTCAATAACAACTGCTGATTATCAAGCGCTGCATTTCGGCAGAACAGAGTCAAAATAGGTTTAATTAATGGGTACAGTTAGTCATCAAAGAAGTGAATAGTTAAGAATGAAGGCCGGAAGATACTATCTAAGAGATCGAGCAAGAACGCGCGAGCTTTCGGTTCTGATGTTGATCTTTACGTGTTTGAGCCAGATTCAGAATTGCCTCACGTCGTTCATCCGTCGCGTGTGACCACTCCAGAATTTCTTCATAGGTACGAAAGCAGCCTAAACACACATCATTCATGTCTAAACAACAGTTACGAACGCACGGGGATCTAATCTCAGAGCCCTGCTGAAAGTCAGCCATGGGGTAAGCCTGTTAATAATGAAGCTATCTCTATTCTCTAATTCTTAATGGAGAATTCCTGATGTCTAATATTGAAGATAGCTCTAATCACGCCTCATAGATGACCTTACATCGAATATCTGGCCCTAGGGAGCCTCATCAATAAAAAACGGCCAACCATAAGGTAACTTGATTCGGGTCTGTCCAACTGACCTTATGCCTGGTATGCGCAGGAATGTTCAAATACTCCCCTGGTTCCAAAGTGACGCTGGAACCGTCTTCAAACTCTACCGTGCCCGCACCTTTTAAGACCAACACCCACTCATGTTCTTCCTGATCATACCAACCGGATTCAGGGGATGTATGACCGTGAGAGAGAATACGTTCAATACGAACCCCTTGGTGACTGATGATGTCTTCAAACACTTCCGTGGGAAGTTCACTGGGAATCTTGTCAAAAATACTACTCATCAGGTTATCCCTATCGAATGAATGTCTGTTCTAGCCATTGGAAACCCTGTTCGCAGGCACTCAAATAACTGTCACCAAACAGGTTGTAGTGATTTAAATAATGGTAAAGGTTGTAGATGATTTTCTTGGATGAATACGCCTTCGTTCTTGGGTACTCAGCGTCATAGGCTTGGTAGAAATCGGAAGAATATCCACCAAACAGTTCGGTCATCGCGAGATCCACTTCCCGATCCCCGTAATAGACGGCAGGGTCGATTAACCAACAATATTGGTCATCGAACAAGACATTCCCCGACCACAGATCACCATGCACTAAGCTCGGATGATCGCAGTGTTCATTAAGATACAGGATTAGTGAATCACGAACGCTATCCAAACAGGCTTGAAACGTCTGTCTTAATGGCGATGACTTAATTAAGGACACTTGGTAAGCCAAGCGTTGTTCGACGAAGAAGCGTCCCCAATCGTTAAACTGGCCGTTCTTCTGAGGGTTCAGACCGATGTAATTGTCGTACTCTAAACCGTAATCTGCTTGTTTGATCTGATGGAGCTTAGCGAGCCCCCGCCCTAACCGCGCCACTTGATCAGAAGAAGCCACTGACGAATGAATACGTTCGATCATCAGCGTCTGCCGATCAACACGATGGACCTCAGGTACACTTAGTTCCTGAATACCAGCGTCAGCGATCGTTGACAGTAAAAGCGCTAAGCCCCGAGCTTCGACAATCAGGGCATCACCAAAGCCACTGGTATTACCTTTTGTGAAATAGGCCGTCATGAGGAAGCCGGCCTAAGACATCCCGACATAACCAGGCAATTGTTGAATACGTTTAATCCAGGCTTCAATGGCCGGATACTGGGCCAAGTCAAAACCACCTTCATCCGCCACATGGGTATATCCGTACAAGGTGATGTCGGCGGTGGTCATACGATCGCCCACCAGAAAGTCGGTTTTGCTGAGTTGCCTTTCCATCACCTGAAGGGCTTTATGACCACCCGCTTGCTTACTTTCGAAGTCGGCTTTTCGGTCTTCCGGCATCCCCAAGTATTTATTGATGAAGCGAGCAACCGCAATAAATGGCTCATGACTGTACTGTTCAAAGAACTGCCATTCCAACACCTTCGCTCTTGCGAATGAGTCGTCTGGTAAATACAGGGTGCCTTCGGCCAGGTAATTTAAGATAGCGTTGGACTCCGACAGGCAACGGCCATCATCCAGTTCAAGCACAGGCACCTTACCGTTCGGGTTCTTGGCAAGAAAATCAGCTGTCTGAGTCTCATCAGCCAAAATGTTCACTGGAATCCACTCGTAGCTTAGCCCTAACAGCTCAACCAGCAGTTTGATTTTGTAGCAATTGCCCGACTGAATATCTCCGTAAATCTTCATCAACTTCCCTCAAATGTCGAAACCAGAACGCTGAATGTGCATCTTTTTGCAGTCAAAGTACAGTCTGAATCGTTTAAATTCCTAACTACAATTAACTTATCCCCTACCTCACTTTTTTTAATGAAGAGTGCGGAAAAGCAAAAGGTTTTTCTTATGCGAATCAGCGCATTACCATTGTTACTCACCCTCTCCTGGTTCGCCAACGGGCAAACGCTGGTTAGCCCAAACCACCAAACGGTAATGTTAGAGCTCTATACCTCACAAGGTTGCAGCAGTTGTCCGCCCGCAGAGAAATGGATATCCGGCTTTACTGATGATCCTAAACTGTGGAAAGAACTGATTCCGATAAACTTCCGGGTGGATTATTGGGATTACCTTGGCTGGAGAGATCGATACTCCAATCCGCTTTTTTCTGAACGTCAACGACGTTATCAGCGACTGGGCCATAGCCGCACGGTGGCAACGCCAGGCTTCATTTTAAATGGCAAAGGATGGAATGGCTGGTTCTACCGAAAATCGATGACCGCCGAAAGTCTCAGCAACGCAGGCGTGTTGACGGTAGACATTCCGGATGACCTGTCATCAAACAAAACAGCTCAGTCAAAGCGGACAAACATTCAATTCGAACACAAACAAGAGAAGCTCCAAGCCCTGACAGCGCACCTGGTCATCATGGGATTCGGTCTTGAAGATTACATCAAACGGGGCGAAAACCGGGGAAAAACCTTCGTTCAGGATTTTGTGGCGTTAGCCTACGATTCAGCACCTTTGATAAGTCAGGCGGATCGTTCAGTAACTAACATCGCGTTTCCCGATATGACGACTCTCGTACAGGCACATCCGGCAACTCAGTACGCGGTAGCAGTTTGGGTCTCAAAAGAGAATGATCCCAGCCCAATCCAGGCCGTTGGTGACTGGATTGAGATGGGACCAGATACACATCAGGAGTAGGTTAAAAAAGCTCGGATTATTCTGCTGAATTAGCAGGCAAAGGTTCAAGCTTCTGGTAGTTTTTATCAAACATCGCCACCAACAGCAGCTCGCCGTCATCATTCACACGGAATTGGCCGTACTCAGCAATTTCATAGATGTCTGCCTGACCTTCTTCAAAAAAGAAGGCATTGGTAGCAAACTTCACACGATCATTACGAATGCGGTATTTCATCAGCACTTGGTTCTCTTTCAACGCTTGACCGTCGTAGAGAGCGTTGAAGATTCCCACTCCGTTTTCGTCCAGCTCAACCACCACCATACCATCGCCAGGTTTAAGATCGTTACCCCATCGGCTTCTATCTTCTTCATTGCGAGGGTGATGGTTATAAATTTCGTTTTCAACCATAAAGCGCAAGGCCATATAGTCGCCCTGCATCAACGAACGAGGGTCGACAGGCGCCAAATTAAGTAGCACGGTACGACCATGAGCAATGTGTTGTTCTTTTTGATAAATCGACACATTCGTCAATAACAGCGCAATCACCAACGTAGCAAGCGCCACAAGGTTCAGATACTTATCTTGTTTATTTTCAGAAGGTCCAATACCAAGCACAGTTACGCCCCCCACTTTTTCAGCATCATCCACCGGCCTGAAAGTAGCACAGCACCAATGCCCAACAATGTGAAAGATTTAACCAATAAGGTCACATCCAGGAAGTAATAATACGAGCTGATATAAAACAACATCGAGACAACGCCTACCGCCATCAACAAACGATTGCTGTTGTGGAATCCTAATAAAATAATTAACACACCCAAGCTGATACCGTAGCTTTCAAAAGAAATCGCACCAGCCAATAGACAACCCACAATTGCAGCCATAGATTTTGGTGAGGAAAGTTCAATGGCTTGCGATTGAAGCAATCGGGTAACGGCATAAAGTAATACCAACGTTGTCGCTAACTCTCCGACCCACACATCAACCACCAGTTCTTCCGTATCACGCATGTACCAAACCAAACTGTGCTGAGAGAACATCAGGCTCCCTTTGATGTAAACCAAAGCAAGCGTAGCGCCATAAGCGATGGGCTGAATGAAGGGAAAGCGTTGGGTTAATCGAAACTCATTGAGCCACACCCAACATACCCCCAAAAGCACCGCAGGAACCAACAAGGTTTCCACCCCATTGAGCCCAGAATTGCGAACGACGCAGGCAAAATACCAGAAAAACACCGCAGTAAAGGCGGATAACAAACGATGCAAATAGTTTGGCATGATCACAGACAAGATGGCTTGCAACACACCAAAGGCAATGATTGCTGGCACATCACTGTCCGACACATCATCCACAAAATCAAAGATCGCAATCCCAATTAAGATCTGCCCCGCCAGACTAATGGCAAGAGCCAAGTGCTCTAAAAACTCCTGTTTGGAAACACGATGTTGAAGGCGTTCGCGTTCCACCTTTGCAAGCATTGAAAAGGACAACGCTATCAGCCCCGCACCGGTGAAGAAACTGATCATCATGTTCTCAATGATGAATTCCAACGCGATGCTAATAAAGCCCATTAAAAACAGCGCAGCCAACCAACCTGAAAAGGCCATCAGGGTTTTGACAAACCACGGGTTCGATTGCAAAGGCAGCTCATTCAGCTCACCTTGAGTCAGCCCCTGAGAAGACAAGCGTTCCCAAAGTTGACGACGTTGATCCGATTTACTCTTCATTTAGCCACCTCACATGCAGACTACGCAGCCACATGGCCGAGCCGCCTCCCATTGCGATCATTGCCAACGAGATAAAGAGAAAACTGCCCGCCGAATCAAACTTCATGACCTCTTCAATCAAGAAACTCATCACCACCACAATGGTCGATAAACAGGCACCCGCTAAGATAAACAAATCACGCTTCACAAACTGATACAGGTACAGGATTCCCACGCACCAAATCATCCAGACCCAAAAGCCTGAAAGCCCATAAGGCCGAAGAATGGCATCGACAGACAACCAGGTAATACAGGCCCCTGAAGCTGTCGCAATAATCCGTACAGACCAATCATCATTGAGCCAACGAAACCTGTTTCTAAGCAACTCCCAGGCAACCCAGGCGCATAAGTTGAAAGCAAAAAGCATCCACAATAATTCATGCTCTCGCCCCATCACCCAAAAGAACCGGCCAAAGGTGTGGTGATAAAGAATCAAGGAAACGTTAAGAAGCCCAAGCCAAAACATCCAAAGCACAGAAAAACGGCCCACAACAGCCCAAGGCGTAATCAATAATGCCCAGTTAAAGAAGAGTTCCCAGGGGTCAGCCCCCGTCTGATACGTCTGGCCGTAAAGCGCCATCAACACACCCAGAGAGATCGAGGCTCCCAATAACGCAATTCGGGCCATTAAGTCTTTAGAGGATCGACGAACAAACACCAGGGTGCCGATGATCACAGCCACTTCCACGATGGCAAACTTGGCGAAACGGCCTAATTCCTGCCAGTTGTAGGCTATGAAAAATAGCAATGCAAAGCTCAGTGCCAAACCACCCAGGATCAACAAAAGCTTATCGAGAAAAAGAAACCAGGTACCGGAATTGGGACGGACACCAGCTGCAACGACCGCCTGCTCCTGATGTTCGACCGGGATTTTTCCGTCTTCCACGAACTCAAGTAGATGAGCACGTGTTTCAGACGGAATAAGTTGCTGAGTCATTTACGAACTCCCTCTCATGATTGCAGCAAAAATGACAGCAAAGAAAGCAGAGTAAATTCATGAACACCTGAAAGGCCCTTTTTGAATTTACCCGGCCACGCTTAAACGCCTAACGCATTGTAGACGTTTAATGGACGTTTAATTTGAGCCGATCAATGCCCCTGCTGTGGTTTTCTCACAGACTGGATACCCTTGACGGCAGCCAGCACCAACAAACCTACAACTAGGCCAACCCCCATATTGATAAAGACAGGAGTAACCTCTCCTAAGATATAGCCCATAGAAGGTAAATGTTCGAATGCGGCTGAAGACTCTTCAGTAAAGTGATGAAGGAAAGGAACGCCATGAGTAAAGATACCACCGCCCACAAGGAACATGGCCACGGTTCCAACCACGGTTAGGGTTTTCATCAGCTTAGGCGCAAAGCTTAACAACCCCTTTCCAACAATCTTGAGCAATTGACTGCCAGAAGGCTTTTCACCCTTCTCCAGCAAATACAAACCGGCATCGTCCAGTTTCACAATGGCTGCCACTAGACCATAGACACCAAAGGTAATTAACAAGGCTACCGTCGATACCACCAAGGCTTGCATTTGGATCGTCGCTTCTTGAACGGTTCCAAGAGCAATCACGACAATTTCTGCGGAGAGAATAAAATCGGTTCGAATGGCCCCTTTAATCTTCTTCTGTTCGAAGGCCACCATATCCACCTCTTCATGACTGACCGCCTCAACCAAGGCATCATGGGCTTGCTTATCCTCTTCTTTATGAGGGAATAACCAATGAAGTACTTTCTCAATACCTTCAAAACAAAGGAAACAGGCACCCATTAGCAACAAGGGGGTAATTAACCAGGGAATGAACGCACTGATTGCTAGTGCAGCGGGTACCAGGATGAATTTGTTTTTGAATGACCCTTTTGCAACTGCCCAAACTACAGGCAGTTCACGATCAGCTTTAACGCCACTCACTTGTTCTGCGTTTACGGCAAGATCATCTCCAAGTACCCCCGCCGTTTTCTTTGCCGCAACTTTTGATAAAGCGGCAACGTCATCCAATAAGGTTGCAATGTCATCAATTAAGGTTAAAAGGCTTGCACCGGCCATTATCTATCCTTGTCATCTTCCAAAACGAGCTGAAAGCATACAGGATTTTTTACCGATTCCCAGTGTCAGACCGCCTATCTTACGACCGAGGCATCCATCTGGATTAAACGCATCGCCAACAACACTAAAACAACACCGGGAACAAAAGACCATTCAAACTTACTCATACCAATTATCATCGTCATACTCAGTACAAAAATTGGTGTTAAAAAGCCATAAGCCGCCACCTTGGTTGGCCCCAGCTTTACGGTGCCATATTGAATCAGGAAAAACGTCGCCAACGTGGTAAAAATCGCAAGATACAGCACGCCACCATACACACTTAACTCCACCTGACGCCACTCAATACTGGGTAAAGAGCTCAATGACAGCATCAACAACCAGAAACCACCCGTTAAGATCACCCAGAACGTCATCACGACCATAGGTTCCCCTTTGTAGACACGTTTGATCATTGAACTGTAGAAACTCATACAAGTAACACCAAACATAAAGATCACATCGCCGTAATTCAGCTCCAAACCAATCACCGCTTGTACGTCCCCACGAAAAACAATCCAAAGCGCGCCAATGGTTCCAACCATCAACCCCAAGCTTCTTCGAATACTGGCTTTTTCTTTATTAATTAAAAAAGCAAAGATCGCGGTGATCGCCGGCACCATCGTATAGATGGCTCCGGTATTCACGGCTGAGGTGTAGCGCAATGCTTCAAACATGGTCCAAAAGCAAGTCACCAACGGAATACTTAACAAGCCATAGCCAAGCAACGAATGCATCGGAGGAAGTTTAAATCCGTGTTTCCCGAACACATAAGGAGCAAACAACAAAGCCGCTGTAAAAAATCTCAGCATCATCATGACATCCGGCGGTAAACCATAGGTGATTGCTTTTCCTACCGGAAATGACGTTGCAGCCAAAAAGATCATCAGCAGCATTAAGGCATGAACATACAGGTTTGACGATGATGTTTGAGACTCATGCGGCAGAACATCCATTTCTGTCGCGTCCGGAGTCAAATCTTTAGTAAGCGTTTGCATTGCATCCTCACTTAAGTGTTTATTCGTAATTTGCACAAGCTTACTCTGTTTCCTTTACTTCCATAATCCGTAAAATACAATAAACACTGTTAACCAAAAGTTAACTATATGTCGTAACCAATACTAGTCGTACCCAATATTAGCCGTAACCAATTTTTGTCTTAACGAAAGTCAGGATCACTGAATCATGGAAAGTTTTGGCGCCTACCCTGTGTTTGTCACTGTGATAGAAACAGGTGGTTTTTCACCAGCCGCAAACAAGCTGGGCATTTCGAAATCCGCTGTAAGTAAACGCATTAGCCAACTGGAAGAACATCTGGGCGTTAAGCTTTTACATCGCACCACACGAAAACTGAGTTTGACTGAGGCAGGCGAACACTTTTACCAACACGCCAGAATAGCCAGCCAAGCAGCCCAGGATGCCGAAGACGCGGTGGCCCAGCTTCAGGGCGTGCCGCAAGGACGCCTTAGAATCAGTATTCCTATGTCCTTTGGACGACTCTACGTTGCGCCTGTTATTCCCGAGTTTTTGAGACGATACCCCAAGATCAACCTTGAACTGGTGATGGACGATGAATTCACCGACTTAATAGGCAGCGGTTTTGATATGGCACTGAGGCTTGGGGATTTAAAAGACTCCACCTTAATCGCCAAGAAGATCACGCATTTAAAGAATGTCTTGTGTGCCTCGCCTTCCTATCTGGAAGAGTTCGGGACGCCTAAACGACTGGAAGAAGTTAAACAGCACAACTGTCTGGCATTCTCATACTCGCAAGATGTTCGCGAATGGTATTTCATCAAAGACAACACAACCCGTGCCATTGAAGTCTCAGGAAATTATCAGGTAAACAACAGTGAAGCACTTCGAGAAGCCATGATTCAGGGCGTCGGAATTGGTCGTCTGCCCACCTTTGTGGCCAACCCGGAAATCAAGGCAGGTCGACTTGTAAAATTATTCCCGGACTATGAAATGCCGGGTAAAACCATGTATGCCGTCTACCCTGAACGCCAGTTCCTGCCAGCCAAAGTGCGTGTTTTTATCGACTTCATGAGCGAAAAGTTTGGTGGCGACATTCCTTATTGGGATGAGATCTAGGGAACCTCTGAATAAGTCCCTCTCTGCTCAGGCCTATTATAGAAATGTCTATTTGAGGCGCGGTTTTGAAGGCATAACGGGTTCGACCCGAAGGGTTACGTCAAAAAGCCGCAACAAAAAAGAGGCATTTCTCTTAAGGCCCCGAAGGGCGGGGCTTTAAAAACGTTAGAACTGGTAACCACGTTATGTGTTGAACTTCTTGAAAAGGTCTCGGACTGAAGGTCTAGACATTCTCTACGAAGCTCGCCTTGTTCTAACGTTTTCGGGCTGACAAGGCTTCTAGCGCCCGCTGAGCTAGAGTGGACTTGTTCAGAGGTTCCCTAGCTCAATCATGTTTTAGACAGCGCATTGTAATCAACTCCACAATGATCTACACACAGCAACGATCTAACCACCACATTCAAAACTCCGTGAAAACTTTTGTTAACTTTTATTCAACAAAGGTTTTCCATTTAGATCCATTATCACACCTCAAGAAACGCTCTACACTGCATCTCAAGTTGAACCAAATGTCACAAACTGAGACTTTGATTCGTCGAAGTTAGAACAAAGTTGAACCTCAAAGATTTCAATTGGAGAAGATAATCATGGAACTATTTGATGCCATCGAACAACGCCGCGCTATTAAAGAATTTGATACTGAAGCGGTCATGAGCGACGCAGAATTCAAAAAGCTGATGGAAGCGGTGATTCTTACGCCAACTTCATACAACATTCAGCACTGGCGTTTCGTTCGTATTACTGATCGTGAAACACGACTGAAGATTCAAGACGCCGCTTGGGGTCAACGACCGGTCGGAGATGCATCAGAGGTCATCATTATCTGTGCGGATGTGGATGCCTGGAAAGATCGACCAGAGCGTTACTGGGCCGATGCATCGAAAGAAGCCCAAGACATGCTATTACCAATGATGAAAAACTTCTACGAAGGTAAGCCACAACTGCAACGCGATGAAGTTTTCCGCAGTGTTGGTATGGTCGCTCAGACCATGATGCTTGCAGCAAAAGGCATGGGTTATGACACCAACCCAATGATTGGTTTTGATGCGGATGCGTTGGCAGACATCATCCGTCTACCGGAGAACCATGTGATCGGTTTGATGGTTGCAATTGGCAAGGCCACTGCACCGGCGAACCCTCGTGGTGGTCAGCTTCCACTGGAAGAATTGTTGTTTGAAAACCGCTTTCACTAGTACCAACGCTAACACAGTTAGCAAAAGCCCCGGATTAACCGTTCCCCTGACTGGTTAATCCGTCACTTTTATGCCCCTTATTTTTCTTACAAATCACGGCGATGAAGCAGGACTATTTCTTCATCGTCTAATGGTGTTTCCTTGTTGGTAAGGGGCTTTTTTGATTAACACGCTAACTACTTAACTACCGATACCGAACCCGTCATTTCCGGGTGTGGCCCACATTCGTAATTCAATTCACCCGCATCATTGAAGGTCATGGTCACCGTCTCATCGGGGAAGACATATTCAGGCTCTTCGGGATTCAGGCTTTTAAACCAGACACTGTGATATTGGCGTTTTTCTTTGTTTGTCCATACCACGGTATCCCCGGCGTTAATCTCAATATGCTGAGGTATGAATTTGTATTTCTTGATCTCAACATGATGAGTCTCAGCCTGAACATTCATCGCCAAAACGCTTAAACCTAACAGGGCAAAAAACGCTTTCATATTTCATCTCCTTAGAAACAAAAAAGGACACCGGAAGGATGTGACAAGTCTAAGGGGACCATGCACACCCAGGTGTCTAAATCTGTCCGTGATAATAATTACCCTTTCGGGTAAATACCAATCCAATCGGTGCTCTGCGATTCGTTGTTCCGGGGGCACTTAGGCTCCCGGAGTAGTAGATCCAAAGTTTTCAGATCTTAATGTTTATGTTTTGGAACGTTCTCTTATGGATCGTTCTATTATGGATTCATCCGTTAATGGCCAAATTAACTTTTTGCAATCTCATTACTCTATGTGATTCATTCTAATCAACATCTCCAGGCATCTCAGCAAGAGCACCTATTGGTGCTCAGCATTGATGTCAGAGTCGCTGTTCCCAATACCTAGCTTGTAACCAAGAGATACGTGGTGGAAACGAGAGTTTGCATAGTCATCGTGAATCGCGAATCCGAAGTTATATACTTTGCCTTTCTCTAGTGAAATATCACCAGGCTTGTCTGACTTCAGTTTACGTTTCAAGACAACAGTCCATGTACCGTTTTTCAATTTGGCATCAAACTCAGCGCCATGCCCGCCGTGCATAGTACGTTCAGCCAGAATGTGACCGTCTTCTACAATGCCTTTACCAGACTTGTAGCGAACCAGATCCATGAACTTACCAGCGTCTTGTTCGGCTTTAATCTCATCAGCCGATTTTAGCTGATCCCAGCCACCACGAGCTTTGCCACGACGACCTTTGAGTTCAATCTTGGTGCGGCTTTCTTTCAGGTACTTAGTCACGCCCTCACCCAAATTAATTTGGCTTGCAAACTCACTGACTGCAAGTTTGTCTTTGTCAGGCGCATCCGGCATGTTGCGAGCATCATGGTGACAAGTTCCCCAGCAACCTGCACGGTCAGCGAACTCAACGTCATCAGTCGATAGCATCAAAGCAAGTTTCATTGGGTTTTCAGGGTCCATCTTGCCGCCGTCAACAAACGGTACAGGAGCATGTTCACCATTTTCCCAGCTAAAGCGCATGTAGAGATATTCGTCATCGTGTGACGCATCAACATTCACAGCAATACTGCCACGCTTACCAGGAATCGGAGTTTCTTCTGCTTTCTCACCGCTAACGATCTTGGCACCCATGTCGGCTGTTTCTTTGTCATGGCAAGTTACACAACGATCACCGCCTTTAGTGAATGGACGAGCACCACCGTGATCACGGCCGTTTTGAATCCACTCGATAGAGGTTTGACCTGGGTAGAACAAAGTGATTTCACGGTTTCCTGCCTTAGACCAGTTAACCTTTATTTCAGAAGCATTAGTACCAGAGGCTTTCTCTGCAGCAGGTTTTGCCTGTGGCTTAGCAGAGGTTTTTAGCAGTTTAGGTGCTTGGGCTGCCGCTTTAGCTTCCATTTCGGCCTTGTAGCTTTCCAACGCGTCAGCAACTGCACTGTCGATACGTTTTTGCTCTTTCTCTTTAGCCGCTTGTTTCGCCGCCTGATCAGCAACCGCTTCTTCCGCTTCTTTCGCTTCGATACGGGCTAAGCCTTCAACATACATTTCAGGTACTTCACGAATGTAATCTGGGTTTGGCTTTTCAATCGTTTCAAGTTCTTCATCTGTCAACATATGACGAACGTTGTTATGCGCGATGCCTTTGTGACAATCGATACAAGTTTGACCTTCTTTGAAGGCATTCAAGTGTTGATTACGCGCTCTCGGACGTTGGAACTCAGGGTTCATTGACTCAATGGTGTGACAGTTACGACATTCACGAGAGTCGGTTTCCTTCATCGCTTTCCACACGCTTTTCGCCATGGTTAAACGATGCTCTTCAAATTCTTCTTTGGTATCAATTTTACCGGTTAGCCAAGAGAACACTTCTTTGGACGCCTGGATCTTACGGACAATCTTATGAATCCAAGGTCTTGGGACGTGGCAGTCAGGACAGCCTGCGCGCACACCTGTACGGTTGGAATAGTGAATCGTAGGTTTGTATTCCTGGTAAACGTTGGCTTCCATTTCATGGCAACCGATACAGAATTCCAGTTGGTTGGTCGCTTCCATGGCCGTATTAAAACCGCCCCAGAAGATGATGCCGACAATGAAGAACACTACTGCACCGCCGATGGTGGTTCCGAGAATGAGTCGACGTTTCATTAAACCCGGTTTATGTAGGATCTCTTCAGCTGAATTTTGTTCTTTCATAGTGAACTCGCTAACCAGGGTGAATCCAAGCAGGGCTTATAATTTTGGTGTTGCCCTTTCCTGTTTGTTGCTTTGTGTGCTTTCACTGTGATCGGAGAGCGGTTGCCCGCTCTCCTATCCCCTGAAGCACTAGCTTTGCTTCAAATTACATCAACCAATGATTGATGTGTGGTTTGACGATTAAGTCTTATGGTGAGAACGGTTGTATACGTTGAACTTACCAGTTGGTGTAGTCAGACCTTTAATACGCGCTTTCTCTTTTAGAGTTTTCGCATCGTATACTACGATTTCACCAGTTGGGTTCTTCGCATCCGCACGGTTCCATACAGATACCCAAACTTCAGTACCGTCTTCGTTGAACTCCATGTGAAGTGCTGCTTTACCTTCTTCTTCAGTCACACGAATTGTTTTAACGATTTCACGAGTTTTCTTATCGAAAACTTGTACTGACTGTTGAACTTCAGGCTCAGGGTGTTTCAACTGATCCGCCCAAACGTAGTCAGACGTCTCGTGTGTACGGATGAATACACCTGCACCATCAGTTTCAACTTCGTAGCAAAGTTTCCACGCTTCGTCTGGGTGATTGATTGGGTCATTACCCCAAACAGATACCAGACCTACACCCAAGTGCGTTGTACCGCCCACAGGGCCACACTTCTCATCGATCCAGTTAGCACCAGGACCCGGGTGAGGAAGCTTGTCTACATCAATCATTTTCTCTAGCTTACGTGTCTTGGTATCCACCACGACCATTTTGTTAGATGCGTTCGCAGCAATCTGGAAGTAACGACCTGAAGGGTCGAAGAATCCGTCATGCAAGAACTCAGCAGAGTTGATTTGCTCGATGCGAAGGTTGTCCAGATCGCGGTAGTCAACTTGCCACATTTGGCCAAGCTCTTTCACAGCAACCAAGAAAGTAGGCTCATTTGGCGTAGTGTAGATAGCTGCTACACGCGCTTCGTTAATGAACTCACCTTTGGTGTTGTAGCCACGAGTTGATACAACTTTCAACGGTTCAAGTGTTGCTGCATCCATGATCACGAAGTGAGCTGGCCAGTAACCACCAGCAATCACGTATTTACCGTCACCGGATACCGCGATATCACGTGCGTCATACGCCATTTTGGTTTCTGCAACCAACATCTTGTCAGGCGTTTGGAACAAGTCGATTTTGTTCACCTTGCCGTCACGACCAATGGTGTACCAGAAACGACCTACTTCATCTTTAGGATGTTGCGTTGCGTGGTGCTCTGTACCCTTAATTACGTGTACTGCATAACCAGTATCGATGTGAGTCACAATCTCTTTGGTATCGCCATCAACGATTGCCGCTTTACCTGCGTCACGCTCGATGACCACGAAGAAATTCTTCCAGTTACGACCATGTAAAGGCTTAGTTGGATAATCTTTAAGCGCTACAAACTGTTTTGTGTGCTCTTTCATTTGTGCCAAGGACATTTCAGGTGGCACAGGTGGTTCCATTTGGATATAGGTGGCCAACTTAGAGATTTCATCTTTAGAGAAGATGTCATCAAAGTTGTTCATACCGCCTTCAGTACCGTAGGAAATGATTTTTTCTAGACGAGCCTGACCTTTTTTCAATGTGTTCTTAGGTTCTAGGTTTTTACCAGTCGCCCCTTTCCTTAGAACACCATGACAACCAGCGCATCGTTGGAAGTACATCAAGTTGGCTTTATCAAAGTCTTCTTCGGATAGGGTTGGTCCACCAGCAGAAACGGGCAAACTGATTCCCGTTGCGGCCATTCCCACGGCTAAACCAATGGCTGATAATCCAAATTTAAGCTTTTTCATAGGACACTCTCCCCAGTGCTTACATGGTGCACTCTACAAGCTCGCCCAGGTTCGTTTGACTGTGTTTCCTGGCTTTCGTCCTGTAGGTGATTCTCTGTTCTAGTCTGCCCAATCCGTTAAATTCTTTTGACTGTCGTCTGATTCAATGACGTGAATCTGAAGAACCTAAAAAACTGAGATGACCAGTAAAGCAATGACTGAACCTTGTGCTCAGTGGTTGATTGCTTGGGAGAAACTATGGAAGGAAATCGAAATAAAAATAATGACTTCGATCAATAGAGAAAAAACCGACTAATTTAATCAGGATCAAATTGATATAGCTCAATGATCGAGTAAAAACCTGAGTAAATTACTCGGTTTTCATTCATATTTCAGCGAAGATCTGCAAACCCGACTCCCGATAACCGATCAGGTTAAGTGAGTTAACACCACTGATTTTGGTGGATTGATTAAGCCAAAACGAAGAGGAGTCTTTTTGAGCCAGATCATCACAAACCAGAAATAACCTGACGATAATGAAACTGTTTGCAAGAACAATGTCTTTACTGATTTAAAGCATTCAACGTTGTGACCAATCAAAGAAAACACGTTGAAGCCAAAGCAAACTCAACAAATGAAAGCTCAACAAAAGAAAACTCAGCAAGAACACACTCAGAATGAACAAAAAGTGGGTAGCGAGATGAACAAAAGACTAAGCGCACTGTTAGTAGCCAGCATGATAGGACTAATCATCGTAGCCATAGGCTTAGGATTCCTGATCGGGCTGGATAACCCCATTCCCTGGTTACTGTTAGTGGTACTGATCTTAACCCCTATTCTGTACCGACGACTGAACCAGAAACCGTCTGTGGTATGGAAAGACGAATACAGCGTCGGCGTTAAAGTTTTGGATAACGACCACAAAAAGCTCATCTCCCTGCTCAACCAATTCAAAACTGCGTATGACTACTACACAGAAACGGAGTTTGAACGTCAGGCCCTGGAAGAACTGGTCGCTTACACAAAATTCCACTTTGAACGCGAAGAAAAATACATGGCTGAAACCGGCTACCCGGATCTCGAAAATCATAAGCGTCAGCATCTGACCATGATCAGCCAGGTTGAAAGCTTTGTTGAGAAATACAAGCGCGAAGGCCACGATTCATTGAATGAAGTCAGTGACTTTCTGACCCATTGGTTACTGAATCACATCAATGGAACCGACAAACAATACAGCAAGCACCTGAATCAGAATGGCATCCATTAGCATCAAGTTAGTTGGTGCCACACATTCCATAAATTAGAGTGCGTGGCGTAACCCTGGGCATTGTAATGTTCAGGGTTTTTCTTTTTCTTACATTAGCCTTGCTTAATTCAACCAATACTTATCAGGTAGTTGATTGGTCTTGGCGCTCAACGAATTGTTTTTCTCGATGTTATACACCGTTCTGCCTTCAAGCTTTTTAAGCGAGTCTTGCACCAACGGATGACTCTGAAAGAAGGCTTCAAAGTCGTCGTAGTTATTCTCAAAATACCCATTAAAGAGATCAATCAGATCCGTTCTCTTGGGCGAGACAAAGAAGAACATAGGCAGTTTGTAAACCACCAGTAATTTATCGTCCACCAACAGATTTTTATCTGAGCATTGATGATGACTGTCTAAACTGCAACGACTGGCAAGTTCCCCATAAGGTTCAATAACCGATCGAGGAAATAGATCTACACGACCGCCATCGACCATTTTGAAAATATTCTCAAAGCTCGCCGTAGTTGTGAGATTGGAAAAACCACCACCCTGTAGAATAGGCACATCGCCCCATCCCGTTCCCTGAATCAGTTTAAATTGTTGAACGTCACTCATGGACATGTCTCGCTTGAGCTTGCCGTAGGTAACTTTATTCGTGATAAACACGCGATTGCCCAGCAAGCCCTTCAGAATGGGGTATCGAATCGGTGACACTCTTTGTTCGATGTCTGCTGTGGCCCCAAACCAATCAATGTCGTATTCACCTTTTTGCAGCTGAATTTCTTTTCTGGATTGCGCTTTTGCGGCTTTATACGAAATCAACTTAAGCTCTTGCCCGCTTTTAGCGGCCACGTGTTTAATCAGATCAATTGAGTACTGGTCAAGTACAGACCCCTCTCGTAACTCAGGGTGCCGGATATCAAGCGCCATTACCCAGGCAGGTAACAAACTCAGGATAATCGTTAGAAATCTCATCATAACAACCTCTTTCAGATAAGGAATTTCTCGCTGGGTGAGTAAACTCACCCACTAACCATAGACGATTAAGAGAGGTTCGAAAGAAATCCAGAGATACTCTAAGGTTTAGACCATTGCTTGATCCGAGCAATTTCCGCGTTATCAATACCGAGTGATTCCAAAAAATCCGTATGTGCTTCAGGCAAGCTGCGCTCAAAGGCCACATGCCACCGATGCATGTCTTCTTCGGTCATTCCAGAGGCTTTGAGGATATCCACCCACTGCTCTTTGCTCATGGTTTTAGTGGATCGCAAGAGAGAATCTTTTCCTAGCAAGCTAACAACAACCTGCTGCTGTTTACGCAACTCGCTGATTTCAGAGTTGAGGGATTCCAGCCGTTTTTCCAGCACGTTCGTTATATTGCATTCAGAGGTATCCAACAGGGATTTGATGTCTTCCAGACTGATTCCAGCTTGTTTGTAGGTACAGATTTTTCCTAATCTGTGATAATCCGCTTCGCTGTAAATACGGTAATTTGCCCCCGTCCGAATCTGACTTTTTAATAAACCGATGCGGTCGTAATAAAGAAGCGTGGAACGAGAGAGACCAAAGTCCTTTACAAGCTGACCTATTCGATACATACCTTCCCCACCCAAATCCGGTTTACCAACATTGACGATCCGGTAAAACAAACCGCTCCTTCGCCGTCTGACTGAATAACAGATCATTAGAATAGTATTGGTGGAGTATAGACAAGGCATCATCGACCAAGTCTTTATTTTCGAGAAGGAAGGATTGCCAGTGTTTACATCGTGTCGTCTGCATTCTCGTCGCAATTACACGAATAATCGCATCGGTAATCGTGGCATGAAATTTCTCACTAGCACCTAGACTGTTGGCGTAAGCCCTAATTCCTGACGAGATTTTCTGGATTGCCACATCCAAAGAATTCTGAGCTAAATACAGATAAGCCAAACGAATATGGCCTTTATGATCAAAGTAGACAGAATCTAGCGTCAGTGCCTCAAACTGAGCAATAAAGTCTGCATCCGATAGATCAGTTTGTGAAAATACCATTGGCTTACCTTTTTAATATCGTATGTCATTTGCGACCACCGATGGTAAAGGGTGAAGCAATAGACAGGTCAACCCTGTTTTTCTGCCAATGATTCTTCAATAAACACTTAGAAACTGCATCATTTATTGACTTAGATTCATACCCTTAACAAAGCAGAGCATAAGATAAGAATCATATTCATATTTTGCCGTTGATAGGTTTTATTGTTGAGAGGAAATATGCTCTATCTTTATCTCGGTTTTTTATTAGCGAATACCTACTCTGTAGTTAAAGTGATCTACACCTCGGGCATACCCTTTCTGACCATTGTTTTCTCGGTCTTAGTATTTCTTATTTGGTCGTTTTTTCCTGTCGTGGGTTATGGTGTCGCCCGATTGATCGGAGCCAAAGGCCACACCAACAAATATACGCTGCTTGGTATTGGGATCGGCATTTGTCTGATCGAGAAGTTACTCTACGAACAAGGCATTCTTGCCAATATTGACGGTTATTTAGTGGAAGGCTATGTCGGTATTACAGTCACCACAATCATGTTCTTTATCGCAGCCTTTATCCCCTTTGAAAAAGGAATTAACCTGGTGATTCCCAAACAAACCACGTCTGCTTAAACCAGCAGACGTACGGTTGATTTAGATCGGCAGTTCAGAAGTTAATTTGATCTTCTGCATAGGGATCTCACTTTTCACACTCTGTACCCCTTTAATACGAGTCAGATGTTCCACCTGAAATCGACGGTAATCATCAATATCTGCAACCACGACTCGCAAGAAAAAATCGCAATCTCCGGACATCAAGTGGCACTCTACCACCTGTGGAAACTGCTTAATTTCTTCCGCAAAATGATCAACGGTATCCAAGTCCTGTGCTACCAACCAAACCCGCGTAAAAATAGTTAGGCCTTTATCGATTTTCTTGGCATTTAACAACGCGACATAACGTTCTATGACACCACTTTCTTCCAAGAGACGAACACGTCGCAGACAAGGCGATGGCGACAACCCCACCTCTTTCGCCAGTTCATTGTTCTGCATGCGGCCATCCCGCTGTAAGGCTCTCAAGATACGCCGATCTATAGCATCTAATTTTATTGGCATTTATTACCACCAAAATAACTTTTAACAGAATTAAGTTCCATTTTACTACAAATAGAAAGCAACAAAGCAACCAAATTCTACAAACTTTAGCAGATAATTCAGCTTCCAATATCAACCATTTGTTCAATACAGAAGTGATGAGATGAACACGGAAACTGCAACTTTACCGCTGGCTACGGATGCCCTTACGGGGGAATTGTCTTCAAGCTCGACTGTCGGAAAATTCAATAAACGCGAATTTATACGCGGTCTTATTGCAGCCATTCCGGTAATGATTGGTTTTGTTCCCGTCGCTTTGGTACTCGGTGCCCAGGCCAGCGCTAAAGGTTTAAACTTATTTGAAGTCCCACTCATGACCGGCCTGAATTTTGGGGGCGGTTCTGAATTCACGGCAATGGGCTTATGGACCTCCCCGCCCCATATTCTGTTAATCGTTACCATGTCGATGTTGGTAAATAGTCGCCATATTTTGATGGGAGCCGCACTTGCTCCCTACCTAAAACACTTATCTAAAAAGCAGGCCATCCCGAGTCTGTTCTTCATGTGTGACGAAAGCTGGGCTATGGCGCTGGCCGATGCAAAGAAGAAAGGCGCAGCACACATTAGTCTTCCCTACTATTTAGGGACAGCGATAGGCTTGTATTTAACCTGGGTGACGTTCACAACACTGGGTGTTTGGCTTGGCCCAACCTTAGGAAATTTGGATCAGTTTGGTTTTGATATGGCCTTCACAGCGGTCTTCTTGGTGCTATTGAAAGGCATGTGGAAAGGCACGACAGCCTGCCGTCCCTGGTTAGTCAGTTTGGTCTTCGCTGCGCTCACTTACTTACTGATTCCTGGAGCCTGGTATGTCGCGGCTGGTGCACTCTCTGGCCTACTCTACGCAGCCTATCAGGCGGGTGAGGCGGAGAATCAATCGATAGAAGAAAGTCCGAGCTCTACAGCAGGAAATGTTCAGGGTGGACATCCACAATGATCGACTCATTGACCCTGGCCACCATCCTATTAATGGCTTTGACGACCTATTTAACGCGAATTTTAGGCTACGTCGCCGTTCACAACCGAACACTAAGCCCGCGTTTGATGGCCGTGCTTGAGAACGTTCCTGGCTGCGTACTGATTTCAGTAATTGCGCCGCGTTTTGTATCAGATCGGCCTTCTGATCTCCTGGCGCTGGTGATTACCATCGTGGCGGCTACCCGGCTTTCTCTATTGCCGACGGTAATCATCGGAGTGGTATCGACAGGGCTGCTTCGACAGTTTTTATAAAAATCAAATACCAACCTACTGTCCTATAAGTACATATAACAGCTCACTTAAGCACTTTTATAGACATACTTATCAGTAAGTGACGCAGTCAATATACGAGTACAGCAAAACTATATACTATGATGTAAAAACACCGATTTAGAATGTTTGGTTATCTAAGAAAAACTTTGTATGCCTCAACTCATCAACCGCCTCTTACTTTCTATAACCTGCCTGTGCTTTTTTGCTTTGCCAGCAGATGCGGATGTTATTGAATTCGCCGTTGGTGAATGGGCGCCTTACATATCCAACAAAGACCCAAACTCACCGTTAGAAAAGATTGTCTCCGAAGCCTATGCACTTGAAGGGATAGAGGTTAAATACAGTTACTTTCCCTGGAAACGCAGCTATGGCTACGCAAAGAAAGGCCGGTTTCTAGGCACTTTTCCCTGGACTCACCTGAGAAGCCGGGCTGAAGATTTCAACATTAATCCAACCCCCATATTAAAAGACCCTTCCGTCTACTTTCATCTGAAACATACCGACTTTGAGTGGGCCACCTTAACCAGTCTCAAACAATACAAAGTCGGAGTTACGGTTGGCTATAAAAATCAGGAAATCTACGAACGACTGGGTATTCCGGCAGAAGTAGTACCTTATGAAGAATTAAACTTCAAAATGCTGCTTCAAGGTCGTATTGATGTTTATGGTGCATCTAAGCGAGTCGGATACGCGATGATCAAATCCATGTTCCCTCCTGATGAAGTGAAACAATTCACCAATCATCCAGAGCCTTACACCACGGACATATACCACATATTGTTTAGCAAACAGGCTAAGGATTCAGAAAAGTACATGAATGCATTTGAGGCTGGTTTTTCGAAGCTTAAAAACTCGGGGCGCTATGAAGAAATCCTGAAATCGTCTGACATCAATTAGCTTCCACCCTTTTTCTGAGCATCCTTGGCTTTCTATGCCCTATTAACAAATGGATCTTTCTTCATTCGGATCTTTATTCATTCGGGACTTTATTCAATCTGGGTCACATCCCCCGACCAAACCTCTGAATTTAACTAACACATCACAAAAAAAACATCACAAAAAATGCGAGCCATATTCAGGAGCTTGTGCAATCAACTGTCAGCGATAAGCCGCCGTCTTCTCCGAACCGCAATTAAGAAAAAGATCCATACCGAGATCAGACTTCACTGACACATCATCAAGCTGATACAGGGTTAAAAATGAATTATCGCTTTTCTCGTATTTCTGAAAGTACTCCGATTCAGCAAAGAAGCCGTTCAACCATGCAAAGAAACGCGCCTCATTGGCTTCAACCACTTCTCCAGCGTTAGGATCAAAGAAATGATGATTCCCTTGATGATCCAGAAAATAACAAAATCGATGGCTCCGCTGTTTTCCCTGACGGCTGTATCGCAAGACACCAAGAATAAGAGAGCCATAAGGCAGAGAGGACCAAGAAATAAATTCGGGCGTACTTATAAACTGAGTCACCGATGCTTTGTCGTAAGCATAAGTACGTGAAAGATCATACAGAACAAAATCCCCCTGATAGTCCAGATCAACCTTGCACTGGATAGACAACCAATCGTCCGTGCCATATTTTTCCACCAGTTTTTGTAGATCTCGCTGCGTTGGCTGATACTCTTCCGGAAATAAAGGGTAATGACTAAGCTGCTGATAACGATGGATTTCATCCAATAAATCAGTGAAATAGTGAATCGGTTGCTGCGTCTCTAGAAACGTCAATAAGGATCGCCCACGCAGTTTCTCTTGCAACCACATATGACATAAACCGGCACATAATTTACCCGGGTCCCAGACATAGACCTTATTCCGCCAAGCTTTTTGCGAGAATGCCTCGGACGTTTGTACGCCAAACCTATTTGCTACTTGAGAAAAGTGACTCGCTTGCACAGCTATCCCTCTGCCAACATCAAGAATTTGTCTTACTAAAACTAAGCATTTATTACGGTTTCAACAATTACAGTCGCTTACACCTATTCGTCGTTACCCGGTAAGAAGCTAAGTAGGCATTTGTCCCGTGTAATCCAGCGTAATTTTTTTATGTCTAGGCTTATCTATACCTCTTAATGCAGGTCTAGATCTTTATGCAGGCCAACAAAGATCTTACATAAAAAGACACCTCGTTAAGCACAGCACCTGATCATTTCAAACAGGATTGAAATGTATCTGATGAGGAGATATTCAGCTCAAGCGCAGTTTTAAGTGCAGATGTTTCATGTACTTCTAGAAAAGAGCTTTAGTCCTGAATGATGCGATCGATGCTATCACTCACCTAAAAAGAAGATGGAATCTCATGAGAATACAACATACAGATTGGGCCATGGAGCACCTTCATGACCACCTCCAAGCTGCGGTGGATCTGGAGCTATGGACTATTCCCTTTTATATGTCCGCCATGTACTCAATCAAAGACCGTGATTCAGACGCCTACCAACTGATTCGAACCATCATTAATCAGGAAATGCTCCACCTACAGTGCGCTGCCAATATGGCAAATGCCTATGGACTTTCCCCAAAAATCACACCCCCAGTGTACAGCGGGACTAAAATCCCTCATCTCGATTTTAGCCTCGATCCCAGTGCGGATACCGAACCTTACATGCCTTATACCGCAGAGATTGGCCCGTTAGATCTGTTACACATCAATGGCATGTGTTTAGTGGAACTGCCTGAATTCGGCGTCTCAAAGCGGGAGATCCTGCTTCAAACCATAATCAATGAATACGGCACCATTGGTGAATTCTACGATGCACTACGCTTCGGGGCCTCGTTACTTAAAGACCAGATCAATGGTGGCGTCAGACAGGTAGACTACTTCTCTGCGTTCTATCGGAACATGCCAAATATGACAGTAAGTGAATCAGGAGCGGCCGGGTTTGATCAGGTTTCCTTGTTGATCGATCTCATTACCGACCAGGGTGAAGGGCAATGCAAGAAGGACCCAACCATTCCAAAAGTATTCCAGAATACCGCTAATGACATCGAACCCGACGGTGACCACTTTGTGAAATTCAACCAGATCAAGGATGCCGGCGGTCAGGATGGTTGCAAACTCCCCGAAACCTTCAGCACCAAGCCACCCTGCGATTACACCAAGGAAGATCTCCAACTACAAAGCATTCTGGTGAACCAGTTCGAACAACTCACCAAACTCCTTGAAGCGCTGTTCAGCGGCCAAAATCCTGACAACTTCTTTCCGATCATGGCAAGCGTCGGCGGTGCCATCCGAAACTGTTGGGAACATGGCGTCACTCCACAGTTCAGCAAAGAAACCAATCAGCGTTAAGGGATGTTCCAATCATGACTAATAAAACCGTATTCAGAGTACATCCAAGCGTTAACTTTGCACGCTTTGGAACCAGTGAAGACTATATTCTTTCACCAGAAACCAGTGCGGGACTTCCGCAAGAAGGCACGGCAGTCACCGGCGGTTTGCCCATTAAAAAAGGCACTGAAAACACCCCGGTAACCAGTAACGACTTACGTGACCACGAAGGGAACTTGAAGAAACAAGCGGCCCGTTTTCGTATCTACGCCTACGACATCGACGGTGAAGATTCATATCCCTGTGGCGCTGGCACTGAAATCGTGATCGGCACAACATTGGCCGATGGCCGAACGGTCACTGACCTGATCTGGTCTAGCCATCTGGCCAATAAGAAAGCCGCTGCCTATAACGTGGTGAACAATAAAGGCATTGAAGCCTACGCCAATAATCAAGTACCTCAAATGCGTAACCCTGAGGTGCACGGCACCATTGATTCGGACTACCGTTTGAACCGCCTTATGATTGATGCAGGCCCAAGGGCCATTTGCGCCAGCCAGAGCGAAACGGCCAAATTTGATCGTTGCTCTGAAGCAAAATGCGTCAAAGCCGGTGGAAAGATTGTGCCACTGCCTGACTACCCTATTCGCTTCCCAGAAGACACCAATGACGAACTCTTCGAGCCTAGCGGCCCATTAAATACTCTGGGAGAGATACGCACCGATGACGAAGGCCGTTTGCTTGTACTGGCAAGCCCTGGTAACGCCGTCGGTCAATACGACGAATACGGCGTACCGATCCAAATGACGGGCGACCTCAATAACGTAGGCTGGTTTGATTCTGCCGCCGATGGCCCGGTCAACGTAACGCTGGTCTTTGATGACGGTTCCACCGAAGACGCCTTTGGGGCTTGGGTGGTCTGTGGCGACCCGGCGTACGCACCTCAAATTCGAAATGTGGTGTCGGTATGGGATGATGTCTACAACATGTTCGTACGAGATCTTGATCTTCAGCCCGAACTTTACGGAATCACTCCGAAAGAAGACAAGCGTGACTATAAGTCCAGCTACCTGCCGAACTTCACTCAAGACATTCAACCCATTTTCATTGCGTGTAACCTTCAACGTTGGACAGCGAATTTACCACCGCTTGCCTTACGCGCTCACACGGCAGTTGAGTCGATTACTGAAGATGATGATCCGAATGCCACCATCATGGCTGCATTGAATTTCATTCGAAACCCCAACAAGAATGAAACCAACCTGGGTACACCGCTTATGCCGCTGTCTTTAGGCGCAGCGGGCACATCATTTCTGACGGTGACCAAAACCCAGTACTTCCTGCTGGAACAATGGAGCAAAAACAAGTTCGAAAAAGGCGGGCAAACAAAACTAGGGCCAGGTGAAATACTGGACATGGCATCGATGGCAAACTGCCTCGGCGGGCGCTATGTACCGGGCATCGAAGTCAGCTACACCATCATGGAAAAAGACATTTATCTGCAAGACTGGAAAACGTCCGGAGCTGGCCCGTTCAGAATCAAACAATACCCTCTGTCGTATGAAAACCTGAATAGAGAAACCCCTTATCTTTCCAGTGGCTGGATTCCGCTTCATGACATGACTGACGGGCTGCAACCCGGAGACGTTTCTAAATTCATGGCGATTCCCTGGCAGACGGATTACAACTCCTGCTCCATCCATGCTACCGCTATCAATACTGATGGCGTCAACGAAAGTAACGGCGCTGAAACGACCTTGTACTGGTCCTGGCCTTCACAACGTCCGGATGCCGTCTATGTGGCGGAAGAAGTCTTTAACAATGTGCTGCCTCAGCAACAATGGTCAATCCGGGGCAAAGGGACCTATGCAGTTAATCCGGCGTCCGCTGCGACCTTCCAAGACCCACTGCAGTCAGTTCAGGATTGGGACAAAATCGGAATCATAGTACAAGGCACCAATGTAGACAGCGAGACTCAGGAATACTCCCCTGAACTTTACCTTGAGGTTCAGAGTCAGCTGACGAATCCTGGCGACTCGACTGACCCCGTTCCCGCCTGGCCGTTTAATGCCAACCCGTCGAAGAAGAAACGCGACTGCCCGCATTAACGGAATGATGCCCAAAGGATGGCCCGTACAGGGTCATCCACATTCGGATAACAAGGTTTAGGATGAATATGCTCAGGACCGATTCATTTAAAGCAAGAGCGTTTGAAACAAGAGCGTTTAAAGCAAGAACGTTTGAAACAAGGACGTTTAAATCAAGTTCTTTCAAAACAGACAAGCGTAAAGTAAACCGCATAAACGCACACTATGACGTTGTTATTCTGGGTGGCGGCCCCGCTGGTTTAGCGGCAGCCATCGCCATCCGTACCGCCAACCTCAACAAACATACAAATGTGTCGGTATTGGTTGTGGAGCGGCAATCACCAGGACAGGAACGGCTTGGAGAAAACTGTCCGCCAGAGATTGTACTGTTACTCAAACAGCTCGGTGTAGCGAAAGAATTTTATCAAGACAATCACGAACCCTGCCCTGGCTATGCGTCGGTGTGGGGACGACCAACCCCTGGCTACAACGACTTTATCGTCAATCCATTAGGGCCATCCTGGCGACTCAATCGCATTGCCTTCGACAAGATGCTTGCCAAAAGAGCGGAAGACTGTGGCGCCCAAATAACCTGGTCTACCCGTTTTATCGGGACTGACATTGTCCCACAAACAGCTAGTCATCACGCTCATACGCTACACCTAACTCAAGGGACAGATAGACATCCCCAGACCGTCACAGCCGGGTTTGTTATCGATGCGACTGGCAGTAAGGCACGATTTGCCCGAACACTTAACATTCAGAAAACGGTAGATGACCAACTGTTTGCTACCGTCCGCTTTGCTCACGTTGCCAGTGGTAAAGGTTCTAAACAAATCCAGTTAGAAGCCACTCAACAAGGTTGGTGCTATCAGGCGTTGTTACCGGAACAGAAGGTAGTCAGCATGATCGTGTCTGAGCGTGAAATTATTCCTCACCTTCGGGAAGGAAATCATCAAGGCTTTGAAGAAGCGCTGGCAACGACAACCTTCGTCGGCCCAAGTGTCAATAAACTCGAAATCACCAACCCCAGTTATCATAGCTGCGCCATCTATTCCGGCATCCTGCCGACACTGGAAGGATCTAATTGGATGGCAGTCGGTGACGCCGCCACAAGCTTCGACCCGATCAGTGCTCAAGGAATTTACAAAGGATTAAGTCATGGCCTGTTAGCTGCGAAGAAGGTAAAGGACTGGCTGGAAAACAACAGTTCAGAGTGTTCAGACTATTCTCAAATGCTTCAAAAACAATACCGGGTGTATCAGAACAACCGCATACACATGTACAGTCTGGAACAACGTTGGCGGGAGTGTGATTTCTGGCGAAAACGGATTCATACGCCACCGATGAACCTGGCGCTGTAGGGTTAGATAGATCGGTAAAAATAGATAACCGAAAAGTCAGCGAAAAGAAAATGGCTACCCTCAGGTAGCCATTCTCCATGTATTTTTAAATCAGCATCAGTTCAACCGCACATTGTCACGCAGTAATTGGTTGTGAGAATCAAGACTGACACCGCCATTAATCTCCACGGCATTCGGGCTGAATCGGATCTCACCGGTTCTACGCTCAATAGACGGCGGTAAATGATCCGCCATGGGATACGCATCAACAAACTGCTTTCTGAAACGGTATACCTGAATGTTAATGTGATTGCCGTTTAGCCCTAACATCTTGCAAAGCAGGTCTTTATCAATCCATCCGCACTCAGATTCCGCAATGCCCGACGTTTTATCTTCCAAATACTTACGAGCCAACACCAATACAAGGTAATGGTGGTTTCTCATTTCCAGATCAACCGTCTCACCGTCCACCTGAAGAGACAGGGACACGTGTTCCTCGTTTTGGCTGACATCAAATTTGAAGACCAGTTGTTTAGGCGTCCGTTTTACTTTGTTTCTGATGACCTCTGTTTCAACCCCTGCATGGGAACTGACAAAACGCCATTGTTTGTCACAGGTGCCAACCCGATCTCCCGTTTGTAACTCATACACGGATGAGGCTGTTTCACACATCCATTGTCCGGTCAGCGTCCGGTAAATGGATATCTGTGGATCATCTTCTGAAGGCAGTGCAGTAATCTCACTCAGCTTAATAGTCGGTAAGCCTAAGGTCACGGGGATTAACAAACTGTCTGGCGGCGATGTATCTTTTACGAACCAAACTTCAGCCTGATCACTACCAAATTGAATTCGGTCTTCGACATTCAACACTTGTTGTGCGCCACGCGCCAAAAACCGGCCATTAATGTAAGTGCCGTTGGAACTGGTGTCTTTCAACAGCCACACTTCACCATCCCAAATTGCCACAGCATGGGTTCGGGAAGCCTCAGAGTTCGTCAGAGAGGTTGCGGCAGATGGATGTCGACCGAAAACATGCTGAGGTTGTAGATCAACCTGCACACCTGTACGTTCACCAATGAGTATCGCCATAAGATCACCTAAAGTATTTTTCTGTGCTTATACAGTACAACAGTGCTCATAATTCGCCATTACATACCATTACACATGGTTAAATGTTAATACCTCGAACCCGTCTGATCAGATATACAAAGCTTGAGGATTCAATGCTGCTTCAGAATACACTTCACTTCGAAGCCCCATAGTCACAGGCACGGTGTAAAGTCGCTCGTTCGCTAACTGTGGCCAGATATGACATAACCCGGGCACGAAGACCTTCACCGTTTTGAGAGGAATGTCTGAGCGTGAATAATCAAAAACCAACGTTTCCATGTTCAAATCACTTAGTTTATGCACCAATGCCACCACATCCTCCGCGATATCCTGACCGTCAGATGACATAGTCGGCGGAAGATGAGCATCATCAGGATGCAAATACGTACCATCGACAATGGCATCAAAGTCAAAAGGCGCACCGTTTTGATTTCGAATCGGGATGAGCTGGCAAAGCTCTGTTAAGGCACGTTGGGCTGCGATATCCGCACGCAAGTGGCATCCAAAGCCCATTACAAAGCCTCCGGTTTGCTTGTCTTTTCCTATCGCAGCCATCACCGGCACACCTATGTCCGACGTAAGATCCAACACCCAAAAGGCATGGCCCGTCTCATGAGTTGGAGATAACGTCTTGGTTAATTTTTCCAGGTTTTCAGGATGGATTCGGGACAGATCAAACGCTGGCCGGGTCAGGCGGTTGTACCACCAAATGGCAACCGCATCTCGTTCAATCAACTCAAACAAGCCCTGAAGAATGGCCTCTTCCACCGTATTGCCTGCAGCACAGCCATTGGAATGCCATCGGCCATACTGTTCTTCCTCAAACGGAATCCCGCTATAGCATTGACTCAACGGCACATAGACGGATTCTTCACGAGTTAAGGACCAGGCAGGCAACCAATGTATGACCTGGTTCTGATACGGTATGGCGGCCTGCTTCAACAGAGAGTCAGGGTGATTTGAATCGTTAAACGTCTGATACTGAACGGAGCTGTATGGAACCAACTGCTGATAATTAACCGTTCGTTTGCCCTCTTCTTGCAATTGAGATTCGTTTTTTTGTAATAACGGCAGTTCATCACGATACAGAGCACAATAACGTTCTACCGCTTCGCACAATGCACTGGCCTGAGACTGGATCGGTTCAACCCCCTTCCCCATACAAATCTGTACAAACCCTTGTTCCATCACCTCAGGTTTTAAAACAGCAGGCGTCTTAAAAAAACCGGTTCGATAAGTCTTAACCGGCGACTCATGGCCTAGAGTAACCTCTCGAAAATGATTAATGATTCCCGTGATAGGACTGACTAACGCACGTAACCGTGAGACGGTTTCATCCGCAGAAACGGATCGAGAGCCACCGTCCTGATTAAAACGGTTTATACAAGACTTGAGCACCACAGGAGCACCGACTTGCCCAGCTATACCAACATCCATCAGTAGTTCAGGATTAATCGGATGCTTCTCTAACTGAGACGTTGCTTTGTGAAAAACAAATAAGTAATTCGATGCACCCGAGCTTAACTGATCAACAACCATCTCCTTCAACGTATTCCGCTGTGATTGAGAAAGAGAGCCATCGACCCTAACCGGAATACTGTGTATGCGCTCTGGCCATTTCATCATGGCAGACTTTCTGACCGGTTGATTGTCGAGCACTCTACGTTGCAGTTTTTCAAAATGATGAAAATGAGATGCCAGATACCACGGGCTTAGCCAGACAGACTCCCCGGTCAGTTTAATGATTAACACTCGACCCGTTAGAGACAGCCCTGTAATTCTTGGATCAAGAAAATCATCCACCACCACATAGGTGATCGGTAGCGATTCAGACATTGTGGAAAGAACTGAATGACCGGCATCCAACAACACGGAGTGAATAGCCCCTAGCTCAGACGCCACCGAGAGATTAATCACCTGAATCTCAAGGGAATGATCCAGGACGGCTAGATCTCCGTCCCCACTAAACTCCGGCTGTATGTAGTGTTCAGCAAGCGCTGATTCGATGAGAATCGAAGAGGATTTCAATTGTTGTACTTGCTGATAAAACAATGCCGTCTTCGATGCATAATTTCCAGAGCCATCCGTTCGATCACCCAGGAACTCCGAGCCTCCGCCTAAAAGATTGTGGCCTGAAAACATAGAAACAATATCATTACACGATAGCAGACCGTTAAGCAGATCCAAATACGGAAACTGGGCATGAGGAAGCAACCACTGCTGACTTTCTGATAACAGCAAGACATCCCTATTCTCGAAAACATAAACATTATATGAAGGATGCCAACAAAGTATTTGATCAGTAATCGGCGTTCTGACTGCGTCCTGGATTGGCACGTCAGACACGGTGGTGTCTTGCTTTCTTGCTTCTAGCGGCATGGATACTCTTCCTTGATGTCTTGCGATCAGAAAACGTTGCTTTTGAAAACACGCTATCCGTCAAAACCGAAAAATGTTTTAGCGTTATTCACTAAAACATTCTTAAGCTCGGCTTCTGAGAAATCACCTAACTGATTGGCTATATCTTCCGTGGTGAAATGCATGTGATCAGGATGAGGAAAGTCAGAACCATAGAGTAGTTTCTCAGAGCCAACGGTCTCTATCACTTCTCGTAAACAGGGTTCCCCCAGCTCAACCGCAACCCAACATTGGCGCTTAAAATACTCTGAAGGAAGTAGCTTAATATTCTCTTCCACCAATGAAGGAAATTCCGGATAACAAATATTATCCAATCGCCACAACCAGTGCGGAACCCAGGACGCCCCAGCCTCTAGAAAAGCGAACTTCAGTTTAGGATGACGTTCAAATACACCAGACTCTAATAAGGAAACAAACGCCATTTGTGCTTCCATCGGATGAGAACACGCATGCATCGCAAAACGAGATTGGAATCGATGCGACCCGGCCGTTGGTGCGTTCAGATTGGTTCCACCATGAAACACCACCGAAATATTGTGCTTTTCGCACTTAGCCCAAAAGTCGATGTATTCGGGATAACCAAAGTCTTTGCCATTGATCACTTCCGGCCTCAGACAAATAGACCGCCAACCGTTTTCAATGATCTGGTTCAGCTGACAACACAATGTGGTCGGCTCGTGACGACTGAGTAAGCCTACCGCTTTCAATCGCTCTGGATTCACTGAACAATAGTCCTTCAACCAACGGTTATAAGCGTCCGCATAAGCCAGTGAAACTTCCGCTGGAAGTCCCTCATGGTTTACGACATAACCGGCAAAGGTCGAAAACAAGTAAGCGACAGAAATACTTGAATCATCCATTGACGCCAACTGGGAATCAGGATGCATGGCTGCAATTCGAGCAGAACGATTGCCTTTGTCCTGCATGGCACTTGCGATCTGAATGTCTTCAGACCAGTTATTCAGAAGCGGTAAATCACCCACCACAAATACCGGTGGCAGGGATAAATCCCCGCGTCGCCCAAGGCGTTCTACCCTGTCTTGTCGTGTGAGCTGGTTATCCTGTACCACTTTGATGGGATAGGTTCGGTAAATCTCAGGGTCAAGATATTGCGCCCATAGATCCAATGGTTCCATTACATGCCGATCAGCATCAAATATATCTAATGTCATTTTTTACAAATCCATTTCGACTGACATACCTGCATGCCGGGTGATACTCACACGGATAAACAGGTACACAGATATACATCCATTTTGCCTGAAGGTTTCACTTATTCTGTACTTTTCAAAACGCCATAAAGCTGAAAACACGGCGAACTTAGAAATGCAGCAGAGTTAAGAAGTACAGCAAAGCCACACGACATCGGGCATCAAAAACTGATGCCCGAACTAGCTAACGAACTAACTAACGAACTAACTAACGAACTAACTTAGCAGCAAGTAAATGGATAAGATTTACCATCGTCGTTATAGGCAGCCAGGGCAATTGGATAAATACCTTGTGCCCCTTTCACACCTTCAGGCACCTGAGGTTTTCTCGGCTTACCTAACGAAATAACGTTAGCTGGGTAATCGAACTCAGAGTCGTCATCTTTATTCAGAATGAAGGTTTTGCATTCCTTGAAGTTGATAGCAAAGTTCCACGGGTTGCTGAAACCAAAGAACTTAGACAATACAGGGGCTTTGTCTGAGTGATCACCGTCTGCGTTAAGAATTTCTTCTTTAAAGCATGGGTCATCCCAGTACAGAGCAATGGTTCTCAGCATCACTGCACTAAAAGACAACAAATCCATGTCAGTCTCACCCAGGGTCAAGATCGTCGGGATCTTGATGCCTTTAGATACCAGGTAATCAATAAATTCAATTTGCTCTTTATCATTAAAGAGCAGTTGCATATCGGATTTCACCTTACCCATGAACGACGGGAAAATGAAGTTGTACTGAGCAAGACCTTCTACACGGTTATCCAAGCCCGGATCTTCCGGCAAAAAAATAGTCAAACGGTCATCATTCCCTACCCAGCGACCCGTTTGAATCGGGTCCCAATACAAGGTATGACTTTCATCATCCAAAAAGTTAATCACCAGATTTTCCCAAGGGCTGATAAAATCCTTGGGTGAGCCGGAGTGCTGCTCAAGAAACGTCAGAATGTTCTCTTCGCCTTTTTCATGAAATTCTTTTGCAAAAACTTCATCTTCCCATGACTTAGCGACAGCCTGTAAATAAGCCGTTTTAAAGCTCAAAATCGAGTTACTCATTATTTTTCCTTCGGTATAGTTAAAAAGTTACATCCATTTATTGACCATTCTTATTCAACTACCTCAGTCATCAAATTCAGCAAATCCTTTGATTCCTGTACAAATAAATAAGCCTTTTGCTCAATAGCCAATTCTAAAGAAGCGTTTAAAAGAGAGAGAATGCTTAAGGTTGCCTCATTATTTTTCTTGTACAAGGCAAGTGCTAATGTGTTTTTTACGATAGGTAATGCCCCAACCTCACCATTGTCCGTGGACTTTTTGAGTGACAATTCCATCAATGAAATTGCCTCCTCCACTCGCGATTCGTTCAACATTTTTTTAGCAATAAAGTGAATGTACCAGCCCGTTGCAAAGTCATAATCCGAATTACACAAATCAATCACTAGCGTTTTGGCGTTGTCCAAATTCCCTTGTGCCGTCTCTAGCAAGATATCTATGTATACCGTGTAGAAGGTAGGATTTTCTTTGTCATAGAAGTGCTGGTAATAGCTCTGACACACCTCAATAACCTGATCGTCCAGCCCCTTAAAGCTCAAACACAAGGCATAGAAAATATGCGACGCCACACAGGATACCGGGTACTTATCGGCCACGGATAAATCAGTAGCTTGTTTCGCTACTTGTATCGCTTTATCAAGCTCACCAATGTGAATATAAGAAAGTGACAACATACCCAGGCAATAAGGCTTGAAGTCGTTGTCTGACTCCATAAATACCGAGGCTGAATTTTCCTCATACAACCTCAAGGTACGCTCAAATGACAGAATCGACTTATGAAATTCACCTTGGATTTGGTAATTCTGAGATAAGAAGCAAAGCACGGGTATCAGATAATCATGGTGTGCACTTTGGGTTTCATAGGTCACTAATAAACGTTCACCCAATTCCTGAGCTTCCTGATACCGGGAGCTGTGGTGCAAGCTCAAGAAGTCGAGAAACTCACTTCTTGCCTTGATGGACTCACATAACTCCGGTTCCTGCTCCCATAGCTCGTTATCACTCGACTCAGCCAAAAGCTCTTTGATGGATTGATTCCATTGCAATGCTTTCTCGGAGGTATAACTGTGCACCGCTAATGCAATGGGTACAGCCAAATGATAAAACTTAAGCGAATACAGGTTTTTGTCGGAAGGTTTATCCAATAGAGAAATCCACGCCTCCAGCTCAGAGCTGAAGCTTAACGCTTCTACATTAGACCCTATCTGTGAAAAAGTTTTAACAATGATCAAGCCATGTTCAATCGCTTTCAGATAGTTTTCTGCACCCGCAAAATGACGGGCAACCATGGCCCGAGTGCCGCCCGAGACATCTGACATCCTTGATTCAAGCGTGTTGGCAATCAATGAATGAGAAAGAATTCGATATTTACTTCCCATAACTTCATACGCCGCATCACGTACCAAAGCATGCTTGAACATATAGCTGTCACCATTCACCTGACGCAAACGAATGACAAGATCGCTGGAAACCAATTCGTTTAGATCCGTCTGCACCTCTTCTTCTGATTTAGGAGAAGCAGCAAGCAACAAGGCGTAATCAAATTCTCTTCCGATCGTGGCCGCAAGTTGAGCCGTATCTTTGGCCGAGACCAAGCTGTCGAGCTTTTGTTGCAGTGATTCCAGCAGAGTTTCCGGTACTTCTTTGACTTTATCCGGGGCAATAAAATCAACCACACCATTTAAATGCTGGACCAACTTTCTGGAAAGCAACATATTGACTAGTTCTTCAATGAAGAGCGGTATCCCGTCTGTTCTTGAAGTAACCACATCCATCACGTTTGAGGAGACATTTTTTTGGTCAAATAACGCCTGGATAAAGGTATGGGCTTTTTCTTCACTTAACCCGGTAATAGCCACATCTAGATCGTAGATACCCACTAATCCCTCAGGCATCTCGTTTCGAGACGTACTAATAAACAGACTTTGACTGGTTTTAAATGAAGGATGCGTTAAAAAGCCGGAAAGAAACTCAAGACTGGTTGGATCGGCCCAATGCATGTCTTCAAAAATAAACAACGCTGGGCTGTCATTCACGTCATTATCATTAAGAAGCAGCTCTGACAATGCTGTAAATAAGATGCTTTTTTGAGCGTCGGCTGAAAGCGTCGAAAGATCTGTTTTTGCTTCGATAGGAAAACCTAACCAAGTGCAAAGCAAGGTCAGTGCCGCCGCTCGATTTAGGCCAGACACTTCGGTTAAATGATCATCAAGACGTTTGACAGCAAGTTCAGGAGAAACAGAATCAAGAGAGTATTTCAGAGTTAGGATGTTTAACACGGGATACAGCGCATTAAACTTATGTTCAGGCAGATACTGGGCTATAAAGTGTCGATAACCTTTCGCACGATTTCTGAATTCAAAAATCAAACGCGATTTACCAATACCCGCCTCACCATGAACATGAGCTGAAATCGGGCCAGCGTCATGATCCAGAAGCTCCATCAAAGCATCTAACTCAACGTCACGACCAACAAACTCATAACTCGACTCTTTGGCACGCAAAAAGCCAAAGGCTTCCACCGAACGCTCACCTACTAGCTGATGGAGATACGTAATCTTTCGTTGGACGCCAATCGGCTTCAAGTCGCAAGGGAGAAACTCAATGTAGTTTTCCAACAATGATTTACAGGCATTGGAGCACAACACCTGCTGAGGCTCAGCGAGTCTTGCCAATTCCATCGCAATATTCGGTGTCTCACCCTCTGGCGCAGAGTCCGAATAATTGGTAACCAATCCGGTATGCATCCCCATTTTTACATGGACTTCGATACCTTGGTTCGTTTTCAATAACGCGTTTCTTTGGTTGAGGTTACTTGAAATTTCTAACGCCGTTCGCGCACACAAACGGCTGTCATTATCACTTACCGACGGATAGCCGAAATAGAACAATAACGTATCGCCCAAAGACCCCGCATGATACGCACCGTAGCGCACAGCAATATCAATACATTGCGATTTCTGATCGTGATGCATCGCATCAATCACTTCACCATCAAACACCCTTCCATCAAATACCTCGTCCAGTACCGAATTAATGGTGAGAGTGACACAAAGAACCGACAGCTGTTTTCGCTCTGTTCTCCCTGTGTACAGTGCATCCGGGTTATTAATTTGTGTTTCGTGAAGATCGATCGTTGTGTAGGCATTGGCACAATACGACGTGTGCTCACCCGTTGAAAGCGACGCTCCGACCAAAGATGAGACATTAAGCTGGCAAAGCTCCTCATAGAGATCGGACGCACTCCCTGCCCGCTCCTGACTTTTTTTCTTCAATACCCGTCGTAGCAGGTTTGCAACCGGATGCCCTGCTATAGACACAGGAATCGGTACATTGGATTGACTGAGCTGTTTATGAAAAATAGACGCCAGACTGGAACCGGAGATCGCAGGTTGTCCGGTCAGGCATTCAATGAACACCAACCCCCAGACATATAAATCACTTTTGATGGTTGGTGGCTCACCGCGTAATTGCTCCGGTGCACTGTATGACGGGGTGCCCAGAGACTCTTGAGTCAAGGTGAGAGTTTTATAGTCTTGTCGTCTCGCTTCGTTCGTTAATGTGCCGATACCAAAGTCCAGAATTTTGATATGGCTCTTGGCGCCGGATTTGGTCACCATAATATTGGCCGGTTTCAAATCCCGGTGAATGACCCCCTGGGCATGAGCATGGGCTAAAGAGTCCAACACTTGAGCCATCAGGTTAGCGGCCTCGGAAGGTAGCAATGCTCCGCTGTTCTGTAGAATCTCTTTGAGCGACTGCCCTTCAACGTACTCAAAAACTGCGTAAACTAAATCCTGGTCGCAAATTCCTTTATCCAACAGACGAACAATATTCGGGTGCTGTAAACGACTGCATAAACTGGTCTCCCGATCAAAGCGTTCGATGTAACGACGACGTTTTTCCTCATCAAAGTCTGAATTTAAGGTAAGAAACTTAATGGCAACGGGTTGCCCGGTATTGATTTGAATTGCTCGATATACTTCACCAAAGCCACCCTGACCAATTTTTTCGAGCAGCTGGTAATGTTTGGACTTAAATCTATGACTGATCGCTGGTTTCACCGTGTCTTGAACAAGCATTAATCACGTTCCTTATGAAACAAGAAGGAAAACTCTTACTTAAAATTATTGTTATTACCGATAAATGAAATGACGAAAACCGCTTTAGATACGCGTTCATGTCTAACATTTACTAACTTTCACACAATCATTCTGTGAAAACCCAGAAAAAAATCCGATTGAACAATAAATTAAAGTATTGCACTAACACGACTAATACTAATTCAGTAATTTCGGAAAAAAATTAGGGACATTTCGGATAGTTTGAGGTCAGAAAACACCCTGTCTCGAATCATCAATCACGGGTCACTAACTAAAAGCCAGACAAAAATCAGACAAAAATATGAGAGTCAGCAATATAAGCTGAGAATGTTCGGTGAATGCGTGAAAATTAGATTTTTCAAGAGGGTGTAGAAGCGATTGAATTGCAATCGGAAGACAAGCCTCATTGATAAAATAAGACCTGCCTTTCCCTTTATCTTCATTATCGAGTCAAGTTTACATACAACCTTGGCAACTCTTTTGGCAGTTGCGCCGGGTCTTTAATAACCACAAAACCGTTTTGCCCAAAGAGATGTGGCAAATACTCATCCGCTTCGTCATCAATGGTCACACAGAAAGGTTGTAAGCCAGCTCGCTTAGCTTCGATGATTGCCATACGCGTGTCTTCGACACCGTAACGCCCTTCGTATAAATCCAGATCATTCGGTTTGCCATCAGTGATGATCATAAGCACACGTTGGTGGCTCTTTTCATTTGATAACACCTTGATGGATTGGCGAATCGCAGCGCCCATTCGGGTGTAATAACCTGGCTTGAGGTGCTGAATACGCCCGCGAATCTGATCCGAGTAGCGCTCATTGAAATTCTTGATCACGTGGTAACGCACATGATCCCGCTTACGAGAAGAAAACCCATAAACAGAGAATCGGTCACCGGCTGCGGAAAGCGCTTCACAAAGAAGCTGCAAACTGTCCTGAACCACATCAATTACACGTTGGTCGTTGTTCACCCAGGTATCGGTTGAAAGACTTAAGTCCGCCAGAATCAAACAAGACAAGTCACGTACCTGATTGTTGAAGGTTCGATAGAAGCCCTGTTCACCGGAGTCACTGCCCGCTTTGGCGTCTGCCACGTGATGTAACCAGTTGTCCAGATCCAACTCTTCCCCATCTTGCTGACGGTTCAACCACTGGCGAACTGGCTTCAAACCAGAAAACTGGCGTCTTAGCTTAGCTGCATCTGCACGCAGATGGCTGGGCAATTGACCTGTCACACTCCCTTCTGAATCACCCTCAGCTGAACTATCATTTGGCTCTCCCAACATCGGCTGTAAACAACAATAGTTTTCTTGATAGCTCTGACTTCGGTAATCCCATTCCGGAAGCAAAATCCCCTCACCTAAGCGAAGATCATCATTTTCAGAAGCAGGTAAATCCAAATCAAATTTAATGCTGGACGATGCCGCTTTACGATCTCGTGACACAGAAATCACATCGAGATCATCCGCCACACTTTCTGCATCATCCTCGTCGGTATCATCACCGGCTCTATCCACTGGCACGAATTCGCTGAAACTGAACAGGTTTTCAAGTCGAAACACCATCAAACCGTGATTTTTGTCATAGCTCTCTATACGTTCGCCTTGCTTCCTTTTTCCGTGTTTCTTCTTCCCGCTCGACACAGAACCGTCATCGTCTTCAATGGGTGACGGCATGGTCATACAGGTACTCATATTACCCGGATACAACCATAGGTAGACAGGGTTCGGCGCGTATTTGGCCGGCGGTAATTCATCAATACTGCCCGGCTCTTTTAAGGCTTGTTGAATCGCCTGTTCCTGAGCTGCAGATTCTTCATCCAACTCTGAAATGGCGGGTCGCAAGGCTAAAAAGGCATCCACCAAAGCAAGGTAAATTCGTTTCATCCCCGGATAGGTTTCCAACACTTTGTTGGTTAAGGCTTGGTTGTCTTGAAACCAATCTGAAAATTCTTCCGACTGTTGCGCCGCCAATGCAGCCAGCCATAGATAGAGGTATTTATTGAGTTCAGCCGTTTCGAAAATCCCAAGCGTTTCAGGCAAGCGCAATGTCTCGTTATCTCGCCAGGTTAACTCAACCTGCTGGTGTGTACCGGCCAGTTTCTGAAGAAAGTTACGACGCATGAAGTAATCGCGGGGTGTAGCCGCTTCGATGCGTAAGCCGCAATCACCGCCCAACGCCCGAAATAACACTCCGATTTCATAGCCTGCATCTTTCAGCGCGACTGTGGCATCTTCAAAATCCGTCGAGGCTTTACCAGTGATATATTCATGCCACTTAAAGCCAACATATTCTTCCATCAGAACCTCTCATATAACGACTATTCATCAGATGACTTATCTGGACTGCCTGACGTTGAACCGTGAGCAGTTGAACTCTTTGAGTCATCAGTCTGCATCTTTCTGGGATCAATTGTTTTGACGGGTATCAAAGAGCTGTGCCTTGTTTTCTCAC
Organism: Litoribrevibacter albus; assembly: GCF_030159995.1. Classification (NCBI taxonomy): domain Bacteria; kingdom Pseudomonadati; phylum Pseudomonadota; class Gammaproteobacteria; order Oceanospirillales; family Oceanospirillaceae; genus Litoribrevibacter; species Litoribrevibacter albus. The sequence goes on from NZ_BSNM01000009.1 coordinate 197,935, forward strand.
CTTTACTCCATTCAAGCAAGGCACCGTCGGGATTATCTTTTTGAACGTTTTGACAGGCACTGATGCACTGAGCGCATTGAGTACATGTAAATTTAGCGCGTTTAAAGCTACGAACAGGCAGACGCATCGGGCAGGCAGTTTCGCAGTCTTTATCACAATCCTGACAGAGCTTGGCCCGATCACGATCAAACTTCACCAGCATGGCCTTACTGTTCATCATCCAGAACAAGCTTTGCCACACACCGAGCGCGCAACCGTATTTACAAAAGAGATGACGGGCAAAGACGAAGTCGATGGTAAACACCGTCGTTGCGGCGATCAAAAAGATCATCGGATTACGGCTTAATTCGCCCGTTACCAAATCGGTATACAAAGGAATGGGCGGTAATAAATAAGACAACAGCCCCAGCGCCCACAGGAAAGCGATGGTGGCCGACACAACAACAATCACAGCCCAATCTAACCAGCTTGATGGCTTATTGCCTTTGGCGGGTTCCCAGATTGTTACCCTGCCAGTACGCTTCTGCATCAAACCATTAATGAGTTCTACCACGGAGAAATGTGGGCACAACCAGCCACAATAAATTCGGCCCCAACGCCAAAAAACATACAACCCGACAGACACAATCACGATGATGGGTAAAATGAATCGAGTAAGAATGCGCAGCCCCGCATCCACAGCGTCACTTTGTTGAATCCACTCAGCAGTGATGTCGAAAGATAAAACCTGCCCAAGTACCACAAAGTTGGTGGTAGTTAAGTCAAAACGAAAGATGTTCAGTACCGGAGCCAACAGAAATAACGCGAAGAAAGCCACACGGGTAAACAAGCGCGCTTCCTGTAATTGTTTATTCATGATGACTCCTTAATTGTCTCTCAAACCGTCGAGTTCTTTAACTTGTCTGAGCGTTGTTGCTCTCTATAAACGAAATGATTCATCAGACAAAAAAGCCGGAGCGTTCTCAGTGTTCTGAGTTCCTACTCCGGCTTGCTTCCTAAGTGCTTTTAACACTTCTTTTGTAATCGTCCTTCGCTTGTGGCGTCAGACGAATACTTTCTTACAACGTTCTTACTATCTTATGGCTTATGACTCTTGTAGGCGGGCTTGCGCTTCTACCAGAGGGTCTTCACCTTTGATGAAGAAGCTGCTCAAGTAAGCCACGATACCTGCGAAGAAGACCAAACCTGCTACCAAACGCAACCAGTAGAACAGAGCCAGTTTATCTTGAGTCACCATGAAGCTTAGTGCTTCACCACTTTCAGGGATACGTTGCAACCATACTTGTAGGATACCAGCACCTGTTAGGAACAGAGTGATGAACACCATAGAGACAGTCATCAACCAGAAGCCCCACATTTCAACCACTTGCGCCTTGTTGCTGTTGCCGTTAGGACGACCACGCATTGCTGGCATCGCGTATGAAATGATAGTGATAACGATCATTGCATAAGCTCCGTAGAACGCCATGTGACCGTGTGCTGCTGTAATTTGAGAACCATGAGTGAAGTAGTTCACTGGTGCTAATGTGTGTAGGAAGCCCCATACACCTGCGCCAAGGAAAGCCATCACTGCACAACCAAGAGCCCATAGAGTCGCTGCACGGTTTGGATGCTCACGGCGACGACGGTTAACCATGTTGAAAGCAAACAGTGTCATCATGAAGAATGGAATTGGCTCTAGTGCTGAGAAGATAGAACCTAACCACAACCAGTACTCCGGTGGACCAATCCAGAAGAAGTGGTGACCAGTACCGATGATGCCAGTGATAAGCGCCATTGCGATGATCACGTACAACCATTTCTCGATCACTTCACGGTCAACACCAGTTACTTTAATCAGTACATACGCAAGGATAGATGCCATGATCAATTCCCAAACGCCTTCTACCCATAGGTGAACCACGAACCACCAGAAGAACTTATCTAGCGCAAGGTTTTCCGGGTTGTAGAAAGAGAACAGGAACATCAACGCCAAACCTAGCAGACCAGTAATCAAAACAATGTTGATTACAGTTTTACGGCCTTTCAGTACGGTCATACCGATGTTATACAAGAAGCCCAGAGCTACAACCACAATACCTGCTTTAGTAATGGTCGGTTGTTCAAGGAACTCACGTCCCATAGTAGGTAACAAGTCGTTGCCAGTGATTTCAGCCAAAGTTGCATAAGGCACCAACAAATAACCAAGTACAGTTAACGTACCTGCTGCTGCAAAGACCCAGAATAGAATGATTGCTAATTTAGGATTGTGAAGCTCAGTTTCAGCCTCTTCCGGGATCAGGTAATACGCTGCCCCCATAAAGCCAAAGAGAAGCCAGACAATCAGCAAGTTGGTATGAACCATACGTGCCACGTTGAACGGAATTTCCGGGAATAGGAAATCACCAATAACATACTGTGTGCCGAGGATTAATCCGAATACAATCTGCCCTGCGAATAAGATAAGAGCAAAGATAAAATACGGTTTTGATACGGCTTGAGACTCATATTTCATAGTTCGCTCCTTATCCTTCAATATTAGGTGGCCAATCGTTGGTCTTGATCTTGGCCGAATACTCTAAGAAGGCAGCTAATGCATCCAGTTCTTCATCTGATAGATTGAACTGAGGCATTGCACGACGACCTTCTACACCCAGAGGTTGTGCATTCATCCATGACTTAAAGAAAATCTTAAAGCTATCTTCTCCGCCACGACGATAGAACACATTGCCAAGCTCAGGTGCGAAATACGCCCCTTCACCAAGTAAGGAATGACAACCAATACAGTTATTGTCCTCCCAAAGCTTTTTACCGTGTGCAACCTCTTCGGTAAGATTTTCACGGTTATCCCGTTGAGGCAGTTGCCGTACGGTATCCATCGTTAGACCAAGAAATAAGAGGATGAAGAATACACTTCCACCTAAATACATATTCCTGGCCATGCTTTTGGTAAAGCGTTCAGCCATGGTTTTTCTCCTCGACTACGTTATTTGTTGTAGGTTCTAAGATACGCCGTAGGATTTTTCCGTTACTGACTCAGATCAATAAAGTTGAGCGTTTTAGTCGGGTTTTTGAAAATGTATTAAAAGGCTGGTTTTAAAGGAGTTTTTCGGAGGAAGCATGAACAAAAAACGATCAGACAAAGGTCATCTTAATTTGAAAGCTTAGAGCAAGTACTCAAAAAAGAAACAGACTATAGGGTTTGAGTGAGCGGATGTTGAGATGGGTCAAGGTTGGTTGGATATAGCATAAAACGCCCTTTCCCATTTAAGCCCCAAAACCGTTTACATAAGGACATTGCCTCTGATTGTGGTGCTCTCTACAACATCACCTGAACTTGCAGTTCACCAATGATGAAGCCCAAAATCGCACCCGCCAGAATCAACGTTTTTTCATCCGCTTTAAAAGCAGGACGCAGGAGCCCTTCAAATTCTTCAGGCGTCAGCTTGTCCATTCGAGAAATAAGCGTGTTTTTAATATCTAACGCATCCATCGCATAGTCTTCCACGTCTCTGGCGGTTTCAGGAATGACCTCGATACTCTTGTTCACTACAAAGTGTTTAATTTGATCCAGTTTTTCAGAGCCCAGCGCGTACTTAACTAATGCCCCAGCTCGACCAAACTGTTCTTTGGATGCGTCTTCTATGTGTTTTTGAATCAACTCGACCAATCGATCGGCACTCGGGCCTCGCATTACTTCTTCGATCATATTGGCTGGGGTTAACAACTCTTTAGCAATCAAACTGGCGTAATCTTTGGCCACTTCGTCCTGACGAGCAATGAACTTACCTTGGAACGATAAGCCTAAAACACGGATCTTCTGAAGCGGTCTGAACAACAAGGTAAGCGCCACCCAATCACTCACCAATCCAACCAGCCCACCAAACAACGGCATTAACCAGGGTTGGTGCCAAATCAGCCAACACATGAGTTGAATACACCCTAAGACCAAGCCAAACCAGAATCCGGCATTACGAAAGAAAATAAACTCCTTTCCTCCGATTTGCCTGAAAATCCGATTCAATAATGCTTTGTCTTTGGTAAGGTTTGAGACCAGAAGATGCTTGATATCGATGTAATGGTTCGGATCTTTACGAATGTCGATCCAGATGGATTCTGCGATGTCCGGGATTTCTTTTTGAATCCGCTTAATCACTGCGAACTGAACAACGTTCGGTAATCTATGCCAGTACTCAGGTAAGAATTTATCACCGACTTCACGAATCATGTGATCGGTGATTTGCATCAAATGCTGCTCGACCTCACCCACCATACGTTTGAGGTCTAAGCGCTCGATCAACTCTTCCAGAGTTAGCAATCGCCCTAACAAGAGATCGGTAGCAGACTCCGCCATTTTGGGTGCTTTACGAGGAACAACGCCCTGCCAACCTATATAAGGTTTAATGCCCTTAAACTCCAAAGGTAAGAACATCATTTCAAGGGCCATAATTTTTGTAATGTACCCTACAAAACCCGCGATTAGCGGCATTAACAAATAATACGGATGCGCCTGTATATCTAACCAAATTGCTTGAAAATCCATCTTCGACTCAATCTACCTTTTAAACACGAACTAAAACATCAAATCAATTCCACTAAATCGATTCCAACTATACCCAGCATTAAAAAATATATCCTGAATAGAGAGATAGCTAGTCTACTGAATTTTCACCTCATTTTGATAGACAATCTAACAAATAAAATACATGTATCAGTTGAATCACTATCGGCCATCACTCGCGATAACACGCTGAATCATGAATAAATCAAAAGACTGAAGAAGAAAAGTAAAACAAAGAGAACCTGTTATCAGGTTCTCTTTGCTAGGCAGGTTAATAGGTATCTTTCCTATCAAATTCTTGAAGGAGAATGAACTTATAGCCCATCAATAATCCACAGAGAATGCGCTTGGTCTGTATCGCCTTCGCGAGTTAAATGAACGCTTTCATCGTTCTGATCGAACCACAGGTATTGATCCCAATAGGTGTTCTTCAATCCCCATAACACGCCAAACTCTTCGACTTTATACGCCGCCTGCTTTGGTGAGTTAAATAACTTGGCTCGGCCCGATGAGGTGGCCTTGTAACTCAAGAATAGATTCGCATCGTCTTTGGCCCGAAAGTAAGCCCCCTCTTCAGGATCACCCACCATCACAAATTCAATCGCCTCACCCTCTTTCGAGTAAAGATAGGAGTTGGTAGTCACACCATCCGGTGCCGTCATCGGGTTACCGTTTATGGCGTTTTTAATGGTAACGGTTTTACCCGTATCGGCTTCCAGCTCAGGCATCGTCCAATCATCAGGCACGGAAAGCCACTCTTTAGATTTCCACTGCCAGTTGTAAGGAATGTGCATGTAGGTGTCATTCATATCGCTGTAACCCGGTGTTGCCTGGACGTTGTACAAGCATTGACGGCGCAGTTGATCAAGTTCCGCAACGCGTTCGGCCTGGCTGCCAGATGTCACACCCAAGCCAATCATGCAATCGTATTGAGATTTGCCTTTGCCCGTCTGGCCCTCTTCCAGCACGTAAGAGTGATCGCGGTGCTCTTCGTTTTCATACCAGTCGAGCATCTCCTGCTCGTCGAAATCCAACCAGTTCGTTACAAGCGTTTGCGCTTCTTCTTGTGCAACGGCTTCACGCTGATCACGCGGAACAGCCATCGTTCTGATAAAGGCAGCCCATAAATCTTTGCTGGCTTCCATTGCCACCAAACCAACGTCTTTCATGCTGCTGACCTTGTAACTGGCCCAACCAGAATCAAGACGCGTGTTTGGCTTCCAAATCACATCACCACTAGTGAAGTTCAACACGGCTTTGGTATCGTGCGTATGCTGCTCGGCACCTTCCGAACACAGATACGCTTTTACCTGATGCACTCTTTCATAATTGTCTTCGGCTAGACGGACTGTATGTTCCGGGCTGAAGGAGTCCTGGAATAAATGGACTGCACGACCAAACAAAAAGTAATTTTGATCCAGTTTCTTTTTAGAAGAATAGGCACCGCCATCCCAAGCATTGATGCTTTTCTTCTCTGCCATCGCGGCGTTCACAAAGTGCATGATGAAGCGCTGTTGCGCTCTTCGTGCAGCAATGACGCCCCCTTCCGCACCAATGTCATCGTAACGACGCATATAATGGTCTTCCTGAAGATCGGCGGGTTCCTGAGCAACGGCATCAAAGCAATCGAATTTACCTGTGGTGGATTTAACGACATTAAAGCCCGCCATATCCACCCAGCGCTCCCCCATAATGGCAGCATAGACATCGTCATACCTTGGCTCGAAACGGGCATTGTTATTCTCAATGCTTGTTAGGCGGTCCACTTCGTTTTGAGCCGAAGACAAATCGGTGTTCTTAGCCAAGCCGTTTACCCAGCTTGTGCGAGGGTCTTGCGGGTCTGCGGGAATGATATGCTCCGCGTTCAAGACTTCCAGTGCTGATGTTCGGGTTAACCATTCATGCCCCATCGGAAGCGCGCCACCGCCGCCTATCTGAGTAAACGCAAAGGCACTGGAGGTTCCAAGGATACCTGCACCTAAAATGGCCATTCGTAGATTTGCTATCGTCCTTTTGTTAAAGATCCTTTTCATCAAATTTCCTATGATGTAGTAGTTTTTAGTTACTTATGTGATAAAGACTCCGTCACTGGAATCTCTCCTCGGCAAGCATGCAGTTCCCATACCCACCAAAGACATCAAATGCTAGTAATTATCATTTACACTGTAAATATTTGAATTTTAAGAATTTAAACAAAAGGCATTAAGGCACGAAAAAAGGATTAACCGAACCTGTCGTTACTTTTTTCCAAGTATTCGACTGGATAAAAACGCACCGCAACAAGGTAAATCAAGCTTAGAAAGCAAGGAGACGTGCACTGTAATGAGGACAAGATCTTTAGAAAGTGAATCGATAATCATCAAAACGGTTTGGGTAAACTATCGACAAATCCAGAGAGAAACGTAGAGAGCTAACCCAAATCCGTTTGTTGACTGCAGATGGGATGCATTTATTCCGCAGTGGTTGGATCAATAATGGTTTTTACCTCTTTAATACTCGTAACCGGGAACTCTCCCAGTTCAGCATGTTTACGAATCAAGGTTTCATCTGGCGAAATATAAACACAGTAAACCTTATCGTCAGTTACATAACTTTCTACCCACTGCACTTTAGGGCCTAACTGCTCAAGCACATCACAGGACTTTTGAGAAATACCCTGTAGATCACTGCTTGAGAGTTTGCCTGCATCAGGCAGATCTCTTTCGACAACATACCGTGGCACAAGTCACCTCCTATCTAACGATGAGTGGGATCTAAAGTATAGTTGAAGATACTCATTCGATTGGGCCTCAAACTACCCTTGGTCGAGGAATTGCCAAGAAATTTTTCCTCTCCACTGCTCATCCATACCGTACTCTTAAGCACTAAAGTATTACTCCTTCTTCAGCACTTTTTGTTTATGAGACCTACGGACGCTATTCACTACGAAATAATTGTTAGAGCCCTGCATCCTTGCTAGCTTCAGCTCAGATCAAGACGGTTACTAATGTCAGGCGGCACCAACCACAACAACGGATTCAACAAGTTAACAACACCAGGAACAGGCTCATAAAAAGCCGTTAGGACGAGCTTTGTATATTAGGGAATGATGAGTAATGAGAATAACCATTCAGGAAATATTTGACGTTCTGGGAATTAATTCAGACGCTCCGAACACCAGCTTGGAACCAATCACAAATTTCAAGCAAGCACACCAGAACGCCCTATTCTTTGCTATTCAAAGCCCTTATGGAAAAGGCTGGGAACAACTAGACGAAGTGAGAAACAATGGAGTTCAATGGGCCGTCGTTCCAGAAAACATCGAAGGGTTAAGCTGCCAAGGGCTTAACTTGATTCCCGTTCCTGACCCTATTCAGCTCTTGGGACAACTGGCACGCAAGCATCTTAACTATCCACCTAACCTAATTGCAGTCACAGGCACCAATGGCAAAAGTTCAATCAGTTATTACTGTGCACAGTTATCTCAACAAGTAGGACTCCATTCTGGCATCATCGGCACCTTTGGTGTTGGCCCTTTAGAGGCAATAAAACCTAGCCCCAGAACAACACCGGATATTATTTATCTTCATCACACCATGAATGACATGGCTCTCGCAGAAGTAAAAACAGTGGCCTTTGAAGCGTCATCTGAAGGTCTGGATCAACGTCGTTTAGAAGGCATCCCCGTTGAAGTCGCCATCTTCACCAACTTCAGCCGTGATCACCTGAACTATCACAATACAATGGAAGCGTACCTTTCCGCGAAGAAGAAGTTGTTCTCCCACCCTGACTTAAAACTTGCGGTCATCAACATCGACGATCCTTTTGCCGAATCCATGATCGAAGGTAAAGACTATAAATGTTATCGCTACAGTCTCATTCAACCTGACGCAGACTTCTTCGCAAACATCCTCAGTTATGAGGCCGACTATCAAATCATCGACTTACACACCCCCATAGGGAATCAATTAATCAATCTACCCTTATTGGGAGACTTCAATACCTCAAATGCTCTCGCAGCGTTAGCGGCCCTATGGGATTCAATAGAAGACAAAACAGCACTCATTCAAGCCCTTTCTTTTCTTCATGGGGCACCAGGTCGTATGCAACAAATCAAGCTCGACAAACAGCCTCTGGTTGTCGTCGATTATGCCCATACTCCCGATGCGCTTGAGGTATCTCTAAGAGCTTTAGGACAACACACGTCAGGAAAAATATATTGCGTGTTTGGTTGCGGAGGCGACAGAGACAAAGGAAAACGTCCTTTAATGACCGAAGCCGCCTTGATGGGCTCTGACGTCGTGATACTCACCACTGACAACCCCCGCTTTGAAGACCCACTTGCCATCATTAACGATGCCTGTGAACTCATATCACCGGAAGTATTTGCCCCCCAAAGCAAACTCCAGCGATATGTCGATCGACGAGAAGCCATTGAAAAGGCAATTAATCAGGCAGGCCCAGAAGACACGATTCTTATCGCTGGAAAAGGCCATGAAACCTATCAGGAAGTGTGTGGCGTAAAACACCACTTTAATGATGTTGAAGAGGCTCAATGTGCGCTCAATAAAAGAGCCGCACATGAACTTGAAAGGCTTTTAGAGCCGGCTGTGTGAGGGATCTTCTCGAATGACCTATACAAAGGTCTAACTACAAAACAAAGGTCTAACTACAAAACAAAGGTCAAACGACTGAAAAGCCTACGTCAACCTCTCTAGCCAACCTGAACTAGCTGTTTGATTTTCACAGCCTTTTCAAAATAATCCAGCTGATGGGTTCTGATCCACCATTCGGCGGCTTCCATCAACAACTCTGGATCGTCGTTCTTATTCGCAAAGAAGGCATAGAAAGAAAGCCCGACATTATCACCCTTGCTGGCAATTTTCTTATCACAGATTTCGATAATTTTATTTCTCAGGCTTTCTCTCATAAACACCTACATGGCTCTTAATAACATCAGTAATAGCTCAACCAACAAGCTAATAATCCGTCTTAAAAAGTATTCTGTACTTCGAGTCTAAGCTCATCTTTCGCCCCAGACTCCAAACACGCACCATGAGCTGCGACCAGGGCATCAAAATCGAGAGCGAGTAGTTTTTCAAAATCAGATTTCATGGAACTGCCTTTGGGTGTCACTCGTTTCAACCAAGGAGGCCCAATGTTAATCCCCGTTTTGAATCCGAGTAATTTGAAGACGAACTTGGTAAATCGAGAGAAATAACTCCAATCTGCATGATACTGAACGCTGTCAGTGGTAATCAGAAGCTTATGGTCATTTAAAAGTAACGCTGCTTCCGGGTATTGAGCTGTTTCAAACACAAAGAAAGTAGAATTAGGAAAAGGACTTTCAGTTTCCGAAGAAATTAATCGTGTAGCTTTGGGATTTGGATAGGTATCTTGACCACTTTGAGCCCAAAATTCACATTGATAACGTTCCAGATAAAACGAGTCGTCTAAGCCATGAAAGTCACCTAGGCGGATGATTCGCTTTACCTTGCCAAGCGCCTCAAGAGAGCTCAACCCTTCTTCATTCATACGAACGGGATTAATTAACGTCAGGTCGCCATCATCTTCAAGAACAATCATGTTCCGGTTCATTCGCATCCCTGGTCCCATCTTAATACTGCCATGTAGAAAATAGACGCCAGGATACAAAGCTTTCAATTCATCGTGCGGATACGCAGGTGGGTACATAACTCCTCCTTGAGAAATAGAGATTTATTTTTAGACGTACATCCTTTTAACGCCAACTGTATTTATTCATAAATAAGGAGAGAGTACAAATGAACCTACAATGAAATCGACTTAAACCATAGTCACAATAAAGCTATCCAGCTTGTTCCTTATCTACCGACGCATGTAGTTAAACACAGGATAAGAATTAAACGTATTCTCATTTTATTTCTGTTAATAGTTTAACTTCACAAACGTATTCAACGACTTAGCGATCATTCATTTTGTACCTTCTATAACTCTCAACTAATCTTATTGGATCACATTATTTGTTAATTGGGCTTATGTAGAATCATGGATGAATTTTTACCTGAATCCATTGTAAAACTCCGCGACTTAACGCGAGAGCTAACCGAGGCCGAAATCAGCCCCAGGGCAGCACAAGTGGACAAGAATGCATGCTGGCCTCAACACTCAATGTATACGTTAGCGGATGCAGGCTTACTCGGTTTACATGTACCCAAACGATTCGGAGGTCACGAGCAAGGTCTCTTAGCGCTGGCCGTCATTGGTGAGACCATTGCAAATGGCTGCTCTTCTTCGGCACTCTGTTATGCCATGCATTGTGTAGGCACCGCCGTTATTACCGCCAAGGCTACGCCATACCATGAAGACAAATACTTAAAACCCATCGCTGACAACCAACATATCACTACACTGGCCTTGTCTGAACTGGGGACAGGTGCCCACTTTTATGTACCGCAAACAAAGTTGCAGCTTCAGGAAAACGAATTCATTGTAAATGGGAAAAAGCAGTTCGTGACCAACGGTAACCATGCGAATTCCTACGTTATTTCTACAGTTGCAAGCAGCCAAAAAGCAGAAGAAGGCGACTTTTCCTGCCTTATGGTTGACCAAGGTTCAGAAGGAATAATCTGGGATGAACCCTGGCAGGGATTCGGAATGCGTGGTAACTCATCGAGAGCAATGCAACTCAACAATGTTCATGTTCCAACGGAAAACCTACTCGGCGAAGAAGGCGATCAAATATGGTATACCTTTGAAGTCGTTGCACCCTATTTCCTGATTGCAATGGCGGGAACCTACATTGGTTTAGCACAATCAGCTCTCGATATTGCAACCAATCACATTAAAAACAGACATTACAGTCATTCAGGAGAAACCCTGGCAGACGTCCCCACTCTGCAATATCGATTGGCTGAAATGCATATCGCGCTTCAGAAAAGCCGTGGTTTGCTCTATCGAGCAGCCTACATGGGAGACATCGGTGATAATCAAGCCACTAAAATGATTTTAATGGCAAAAGCTGATGCCGCAGATCTGGCAGTCAATATTTGTAATGAAGCGATGACCTGTTGTGGGGGCAGTGCATATCGTGAAAACAGCGATCTAACCCGTCTATTACGAGATGCCAGAGCTGGTCATATCATGTCTCCAACAACTGACCTATTAAAAATATGGTGTGGTCGTCTTCTTCTCGACTTGCCTTTGATTTAGCTGTGTTAACGCATGATAATCTCCGCACTCCACATCGTTAATGAGCAAGGCGCCAATGCTCATATTTCAAAGTTGAATCAAGCTTTAGAGAAGATTGATGTCTTTCTCACGGAGTGCAATATCTCAACCCTGGAGCTTGATTGTCTACGACATAAAAACGCGACATCAGAACAGCCCTGCCTGGCCTTTATATCCCCTACCATTAACAATCCGATTCAAGTTGCCAAACAGATACGAAGCCTGTTATCCGATATAGATTTCATTTTCCTGGTTGAAGGATCATCTCAGGAATTGTTAACTGAGTTACAATCCCCCACCTCGGTACTTGGTAGCCATTGGGAGGTTAAAGATATCCATTCTGAAGGATTCATTCATCAGCTCAGTACGTCATTAAAGGCTGTACACAAGAGAAGAAAATTTCGTACAACGCTTACTCATCTACAAAACAAATTGAAAGCAACGTCAAAACCCAAAGTATCCGAACTGCAAAAATACACAGTGTCACTACAGCACTTGTCCCACATTGTGGAACACGCACACGACGCCATCATCGCAACAACGAGTGACGGTATTATCGTGAAATGGAACCAGGCCTCCCAAAAGATTTTCCATATGAGCAGTGACGAGGCCGTCGGTACATCCATTTTTGAAATTTACGACCATGACTGGGGACGCCGTCTGCAGACTGACTACCACTCATTATTTAATTCTGATCATGGATTCATTGAGCATGAGATTTCAATTACTCGCGCTGTAGATCTTCAAGAGAACTATTACAACATCATCCTATCGGTGATCAGAGATAACAACGGGGAAGACATTGGTGTGTCAGCGGTAATGAGAGACATCACCGAGAAAAAAGCCACAGAGAATATTCTTGCTGAAATCAGAAAAGATCTGGAAAAGATGTCTTATGAGGATGGATTAACAAGCGTTGCAAACCGACGAATGTTTGATAAAGCACTTCGCAACGAATGGGGGCGTCTGCTGAGAACCCAAAGCCCGCTTTCCATTATCATGTTCGACATTGATTATTTTAAGCACTACAACGACACCTATGGTCATCAAGAGGGGGACAAGTGCCTGAAGAAAGTGGCAGAGATTCTTAAAAATGAAATAAAAAGATCTTCGGATCTGATTGCTCGTTATGGAGGTGAAGAGTTTATTTTATTACTTCCAGGAACCAACGAAGAGGATGCAAAGTCACTCGCACTGAAGTGTTGTACTGCGGTACGGAAAGCAAACATCCCTCATGACTCGTCGGAGATTTCCAACACAGTGACGGTTAGTGGCGGTGTGGGCTCCTTAATTCCCATACAAACCAGCAAACCGGAAGCAATTATCAAAATGGCCGATAACATGCTTTATATTGCTAAAAAAAATGGTCGAAACCAGGTGCAGCCTACCTAATATAAACAATGCCTCACGCTATTACATGGATACCACGTCACCAACGTCATTAAAGACAAGGATCAGAAAGTTGCGCCGTCCGGGTTAACGAAATCCTCCCCTCCTCTAGACAACCCCAGATATCCTCATATCAGAAAATATGCTGATTCTATTTAAACGAACGCCAATCCATCCATTTTTATGGCTACGTCCCGATTCACCGAGAACTACCGACATAATAGGCTCGGAGCGCCTTTTTAAGATTTTGACTGATTTAACAAAACTAACATTCTGTTTTTGCCGATCATAGAATTTATCGGTATTTTCCCTTCGTTAAACGCCTTTCAAACCTTTAAATTTCTCTCATGTGATATGACAAAAAGGATGTGTCATGGATATCATCATTAATCAACATATTCAAAAACAGGTTCAGCAACTCAAGCGTCTTTCTGATCGGGCTATTGGCCAGGATTTCAAGAAACAAGTCGACAATGCCATTGATATAACCCTGGCGAGCGGAGCGGTGTACAACCGCCTACAAAGAACCTATTCCGCCAACGTCACCAAGCAGGATCAAAAACGCGTGGCAGCAGGTCGTATAACGACTGAGAGTGTAACCTTTTCACAAAGATCCAGCGGCGGCTCATCATTAAGAAAACTGGAACAAGCGATGAAGACAGGCGCTGGTTTACCAAGTAATGTGACCAGAACAGTAAACGAAGTTGCTGTGGCCTCAAATCAGCCTCAAGCAATCAATTTGCTTTCACTGTTGCACCCTATGCTCAGAAACGATGTAACAAAAAATGATAGCGGTGTTCAGCGCGCAGCGACTGCGTTGGGGCTGGCTGCTACAACTGCGGGATTTGTTGCAACCAGCGGCGTTGCAGGTGCAACCGTAAACTGGCTTGGCCGTATTGCAACCTATTCCGGCTTTACAATGTCTTTGATTAAACCCGATGCACCAGACAAAGCATTCCACCAATTAAGTAACTACATTGCGTGCTTGAGCGCCTGGTGCCAAAAATCCTGTCAATTAATTGATAATGCAGATCCAGAAGGTCAATGGAGCTTCAGAGACGTACACATCGGATAGCATTTTAGGAAAGCTTCCACATTAAAAAGCCGAGTATTTGTCATGAACACTCGGCTTTTTAATGGAACATCGAAACTACTCGTCCAGCAGCAGTTGCCAATACCCGACATCAATCCACTGTCCAAACTTGTAGCCTACTTGCCTAAAGTGACCAACTTGCGTCATGCCGAACTTTTCATGGATCGCAACACTCGCAGGATTCGGTAAGGTAATTACGCTGATAACAGCACGAATAGACTGCGCTTTGAGTCGCTCAAAAAGCGCTTCGTAGAGTCGGCTACCCGTGCCTTTGGTAGCCCCACCATTTGCGATATAGATGGAAACTTCGACGGTATGACGGTAAGCCGTGCGCGGGTTCCAAGGCTTTGCATAAGCGTAGCCAACGATCTCGCCATTCTCTTCCGCGACCAACCAAGGCAGCCCCGAGTTAAGAACAGTCTCAATTCGGCTTTCCATCTCTGTAGAAGTAACAGTTTCCTCTTCAAAGGTTGCAGCACTGTTCTCGATATAGTGATTGTAAATGGCTGCGATTTGGGCTGCGTCACTGGACTGTATCGGGCGAATCATAAATGAATCCTCAACATACATAGGCTTATATCGAAGAGTTTACAGAAGAGTCTTGAACCGGATTAGCCTGATCTCGTTTACTTTTACTCTTACTTTTAACCACTAGATTTAGCACTACGAAAGTAACGGCCAAATAGGTAACAGTGGCAATATGTTTAATTACCACTTTATTTTCTGCCTGCGCTTCATAAGCAAGATAAGCATCTGTGATTGGCATTACCGTACCAAATAACGCAGCCCAAGCTAATACTTGGTAGTTCTTAAGATACAGTAAATACCCAATAATTAAGGCGACAAACAAGGTTCGCGACGCATAAATTTGAACCCAATCCGAATCAGCTAAGGAAAAGAGCTCTGTTCCCCGGACTAAAGAAAATCCAGCAGGATCAACATACGAAAAAATGGCATACGCCCCCTGAAGTGCAGCCATTAAGAAGACTAAAACACATGCGAGTTTTTCCAGTAATTTGCCATTTGAATTATTCATTGCTTACCTATCGTCCTAACACCGAGCCATCATTTTGAACCAGCATATATTAAAACACTGCATTAATCCGTTCCAAAACGTGGTCGTTTATAAGGAATGTACTGCAGCAAGACAGCTGGCCTCAGAACAATCAAACGCTGAGACCGATAGCCTTTATTAGTAAATTATTAGAACGTATTTTTGAGATTTACCAAGGCGGTAGAAGCCCGTTCAGCTAAGTCTTTCCTCAAAGCGATAATGATCTCTGATTCTTCGGATAGAGTCGTATTCCGGCTGTGGTATTGCAAATCAAACGTGCAAGTCCCCTCTTGTTCTTCAGAAAATCTCATAGTCATTTGAGGCAAGACGCCTTCTAAATCACCTTGAGTGAGGAACAGACCCTTGGCTTCACTCTGGATAACTTCGATGGAAAGTTCGTATTCACCGCCTGGAAGCTGCAAAGTTTCAAGGTAAGTTTTTCCAACCGTTGCGTGTGGTAAGTCGTTATCAGACCTTATAGCCACCACTCCAGGAAACCAGTCTCCGTAATTCTCCATGTTGGTGACATAGTCGAATACAACGGCGACAGGTGCAGAAATCGTAGTACTTACTTTTGCCAGTTCAATCATTTTTGATCCCTATTTAGTGTGTTGAAACAGAACAAAAGTGACTATATGAGCAGACTTAATTAGAATAAATTGAATTATTTAAAGACTTAGATTAACCAAAAAGAAACCAAAACAAGTTCGAAACATATCATGTCAAAGCTTGATCAGTATCAAACCTTCATTACCGTCGTTGAACAAGGAAGCATCACCAAAGCAGCGGCGTTGCTGAACCTGTCAGTACCCGCACTCAGCAAACAACTTGTTCAACTGGAAGAAAGTTTGCAAGTACAGCTCTTTCACCGATCTCATAAACGATTAGACATCACAGAGTCCGGCAAGCAGTTTTACCCCAAGTGCAAAGAGATACTGTCATCCATAGATCATGCAGAAGAAACATTACTTTCTGAGCAAGAAAGCATAAGCGGCACGATTTCCATCACCCTTTCCAAAGCCTTATGCCGCTCAAAGATCATTGATATTTTATCCAGCTTTACCAGCAAACATCCCCGCATCAAGTTTGATGTTCAATTCAGCGATGAGCTTATAGACCTGTACGATAAAGACATCGACTTTGCTTTCCGCCTCGGCCGACTCAACGACAGCAGCACAATGGTGGCTATGCCATTGATTGAGACTCAACTCGTTGCCTGTGCAACGCCTGCCTACATTCAAAACGCAGGTAAACCGAAAAGCTTTTCTTCACCTGGCAACGCAAAGTTCATCCTAATGTCGTCATTAAATCCTACGGGTGAACTGAAAGCCTTTTTAAACAAAGAAAAGTTCGACTTTGAGCAAGCGGTTTCACATACAACAAACGATGTCGAAGGTGTCTATCAACTAATTAACGGGAATATGGGGATTGGTATGTTGCTGGATATTTCGGTACAAAAAGAGCTGGACGAAGGACGGTTTATTTCTGTGTTATCCGATTGCAACCTTCCCAGAAAACGCCTCTACCTTCTTTCAAAGAAAACACAATGGCAGACCAAGAAGCACAAAGCGTTTAAAGAACATATCAATCTGATGTTGTCGGAACCGTAGATTTGAACGGCATGAGACAGACCTAAACCTTGAGCTTGATGCCTCTTGATTGGACGATACGCCAACCACCTCCGCCTTGAATAGATAATAAGTTGTCCACCTACTTCACTATGTAGCTTCCCCCTCGTCCGAGTGACTTATAACTGGACGCATGTAGTTAAGCGAGCCCGACTCTTGAAGCGCCGGATACGAGGGTAACCGATTGATTTCTAGGGTGTCACCTCACGACTTTTTGAGGATAGACACATGCTGAGAAACCATTCTCAGTAGAACCTCGATAGATGTTTGTGATGGTTCGGCACCCCGACAGTTCTTATGAACTGACAACAGTAATGAAAGAATCGGCAGTGGTGCCAATAAGAGGAAACAGAACAGATTATTAAGAATCGAGCTCTGACCTTGGAGGGGCCTTCAGGTTTTTGCGCCTTGACAACCCCCGGTCATATAGATGTTATGAATGACCCGATTCATCATCAGAATCATCTATGTCTTTCAATAAATGCTCTTGATGAAGCCACTTATTCACGTGGTAATCAAACGGCTCTCGAATATATCTCAAAGGCCCCATTCCGGGCCTCATTTCACTAAGCGCGTCTACAATGATTTCCCGAGTGTCCTCGGGAAGCTCCATAAAAGCCTCCCATTCTAAAGAGAGACTGTGGAAGAAATCTGGAGACGTTCTTAGCTCAAAAAAAGTACCGTCATTTTTAATTAAAAACATTCTTGGACGCGGGCCAAAGTTTCGCCTGTGAAAAATGAACTCCTCAGGCAACTCTGCCGCGTCAAGAACTTTTTCGATTTCAGCGTAATGTAGTAGTTCATCCCACGGATGATGCCCTCGGATTAGGAAGTTGTGGTCTTTTAGGCCCAATGCTCTTACGAAATCTATCAACCTTCTGAACCGAACCACACCTCTAGCCACATCCCTCTCATTGGTTGTACCAATTGAAGTAAGAATTGCGGTTTTTAGATCTTCAAATTGTTCTGTCAAATTATCCAAACGTTTTGCCTCAAAAGCTTTGCTTCTCTGCTCCTGAATCAGCTTTTGAAATAATGAAGACCACTGCCGTCTTAGTGTATCCTCAATATCTTGAAGCTTGGAAAATGTATAAACGCTATTACCTCTCGCTCTATGTCTGAGAAAATTAATAAATTCAAAAATAAATGAAGCTGTTTCAGCCTTTTCTATTGATGGAAAGGAAATATCATTAATTATTGGTTTATCTTTGTTTTTTTCGTAAAGGGCGTGATCATGCCAGACTGAGGAATCTACAAATGTAAAAACTGGTATTCCAGATTCGACAGCTTTCAGAATTTCCAGCTGCGTTACAGATAAATTTTCCTTCTTAGTTAGCGACTCCGTGCTCTTACTTTCTTTCTTAAGCAAATCAAAATCTAGCTTCGCAAGTGCCTCTGGAACCGTTTTACCACCGAATCTAGCGCCAACAATAAGCACCACAATATCCGCTGTAGCTACCTCATCGACACAACTTGTATGCGTATGAAGGCGAGGGTCATACAGAAGGTCGCTGTAGTCGCTCATCAGGGGTTCATGCCCCAGACTTTGTATAAAAATTCTCAGTTGAGACCGAATAACTGACAGGTCGTAACATGTGGATGACACAAAAACTCTTAATCCTGCCATTTTCTGATGGCTCCTTTTAATTCATAACGCCTCAATAATGGGCCGGAGCACGCAGTGCGGAGGTCCAGCCCCGTAGGGGCGACATTCATTGACTTGTTAAATTTTTTTCTCGCCCATGCGCTTTCCTTGAACTGCACTCATGATACCGCCAACGATCATAATTGCACCAAGACCAATTAGAAGCCAAGATGAAATTCGTCCAAAATTGTATATACCGAAGCTTAGGAAGAATGCACCACCAACACCATTTATGATTACGGAAGGGCCCCACTGCTTACCCAAATTCTTATAAACCTTCTTGCCACGCTCAACCATGTAATTGAGTGCGGCAACATCCTCTTGACAAGACTCCGCACAAGCTACCGAGCCACCTACTAACGCTGAACACTCAGGGCATACTCCTTTGTGGCAGCTTTTGCACAAGCCGATTGCATCTATATCTTGGTGTTTATAGCACTTCATCTCGATACCTGTAGAAATTTAACAGCAAATTCTGCGCCCTAAGGACGCAGATCAGTTTTTCCAATTTTGCGTCTCATTCTCTAACGCATTTCCCAGCGAAACAACAACTTAATACATAAATATAAATGCTTCATCCCCAAAGTGCGTCTTCAGTATGCAATTAGTGCATTCCCAAAAAGCGTTCAAAAAAAATTAAATTTCCATTTATTTTCATAACCTTATAATTAGACCTTACCCAAAAAGCGCCAAAAGGTCGGATATTTTCCGTATTTACACCTATTTGCATCTTGATGTGACTATATAAAAAACAGATAAATTTATACTCACGTATTGAATCGCGAAGGTAATGCAGTTCAAAGCCCTATGGATACATTGATGAATCAAGAGGCCATATTCTCTTCATCGAGTTAGAGACAAAAAAGCCGGGTATCCTTTCGAACGCCCGGCTTCTTCTAGCTCAGCTTTTGCCAACAAACAATGAACACCTTAGTGACTGGTTCCTCGCTCATACTGGGTCTTGTTCCAGACGTTGTATTTGCCGGAGGGTTTGACCATAGGCAGGCGTTTTTCTTCTTCCAGGGTATTCGCGTCATAAACGATGACTTCGCCGTCCATGTCCCAAATGCTCAGTAGAAGTTTGGAGCCGTCTTTGTTGAACTCCACATGGGCGGCGGTTTTGCCCGGTGCAGGTCGTAGGGTTTTGACGATTTCCAGCGTGTTTTTATCAATCACATGAACCGCTTCTTTGTTCGGGCCGAAGAAGACATCCACCCAAGCATAAGGCGATTGTTCATGGCTACGCATGAAGAAGCCTGGCCCTTCGGTTTTGATGTCTTTGATCACCTTCCAGGTCTTCATGTCGATCACAGACACTTTGCCTTCTTTGAGGTTTGGCGTTGCCAATACTTGTTTGCCCTGATAATCCCAGGTGATACCGGAGCCCAAGTGCGGCATTCCCGGTAATGGTATGGAAGACGTCACCTTGCCTAAGTCCAAGTCCACCACCTGACCACCAGCTGAGTCACGGGAAGCACCGATCAGCAACTTGTAATCTGGGTCAAAGAAGAAGTCATCCAAGTAGTCATTCACCGCAATTGGGCGAACCTTTGGTGCACGCTCTTCCTTCGATTTGGATTTGTCGGAAGACGGATATGGGATCTCCCACACTTCTTTTAAATCTTTAAGTGCTGCAATGAAGGTATTGCGTGGTGGCGCGTTATAGACAGCACTCACACGAGAAGATTTACCTTCAGCGTTTTCAACGGGATAGACCTTAATAAGATCAAGTGTTTCAGAGTCGAGCAACACCAGGTTGTTTGGTAGATAGTTTGCCACCATCACCGATTTGCCATCCGAAGAAACCGCAAGATTTCGGGTATTCACCCCCGCTCTGACTTCGGCAACAACGGTTAGATTGTAGATGTCATATTTGGTGATCCAGCCATCACGAGAGGCAAAGTAAACAAAACGGCCATCCGGTGAATACTTTGGCCCGCCGTGTAAGGCAAAGCGACTTTTGAAACGATGAATTGGTTCAAAGGTATCCCCGTTCAACAAGGTCACATGGTGATCACCCAACTCCACTACCAGAAACAGATTCATCAAATCCGCTTCAAATTTCGGTTTAGCCGGTAAATCACTAGGTTGGTGATTAATGATTTGAGAAGCTTTAATGTTCTCGTCAGACCATTGAGGGCTGAGCTTGGGTTGAGTGTATATGTAGTTGGCGAGCAGCGATTGCTGATCTTTATTCAGAATGGAACCAAAGGCAGGCATTTGAGTGGCCGCTCGGCCATTAGCAATCACATCGGAGGCTTGCGTCTTACGCAGTCTCGACAAGTTATCCGGCAGTAACGCTGGCCCCATGCCGCCCAAACGTTGAGTCCCATGACACGAAGAACATTGTGCTTTAAACAGTGATTCTGCTTCTTGTAGCTCAGGCTCAGTCAAGGTGACAGGTTTTGCCCCCGCATATACATTGAAAGAAGAACCGAGGAAAAGGCTACCAAGTGCGGCCGCAGAGATAAGATTACGGAAATTCATAGACTCACCCCACGATACAGGCTTGTTCAAATTGAGCTGCTAGCCCTGCTTCCTTGGTGCGTTGATTCTTCTCCGCCAAGGTAACCACTTCCCCTACAATCATCATGGTCGGAGGCTTAAATCCTTCGTCCTTAATGGTCGATACAAGCTTATCCAATGTCGTAAAGGCCACTCGCTGGCGAGAGGTTGTTCCGCGTTCAATCAGACCTACCGGCGTTTCACCAGAGCGGCCATGAGCCTGTAACTGAGAAGAGATTAAATCAGCATTGGATAAGCCCATATAGAACACCACGGTACGCTCAGAACTGGACAACGCAGGCCAGTCCAAATCCAAACTGCCGTCTTGTTTTCTGTGGCCTGTAATAAAGGTAACGGATTGAGCATAATCACGATGCGTTAATGGGAACCCCGCGTAGGCCGAACACCCGGAGGCAGAGGTAATACCAGGCACAACGATGGATTCCACCTGATTCGCCATTAAGACTTCAACTTCTTCACCGCCACGCCCAAAGATGTACGGGTCACCACCCTTTAAACGAACAACACGCTTGCCTTCTTTTGCGAGATCCACAAGCAATTGATTGGTTTGATCTTGAGTGAGCACATGCTCTTTGCAGCTTTTACCGGCATTAACCAACTCGGCATGAGCAGGTTTTAGCGCCACAATTTCAGGAGACACCAAACGATCACAAACCACCACATCCGCTTGTTGAATCAACATCAACGCATTAATCGTCAATAAGCCAGGATCACCAGGACCAGCACCAACCAATGCAACCTGCCCGGCTTCTAATACAGGGATACGATCTGCCAAAGACGTAGGAAGAACCCTGGACACGCCTAAACTTGATGTTGAATTAGTCGTTGGCGCGGCGCTGGCCGAATCAGAAGAAACTCCTGAAGTTTGATCAAGCATACTGCTCTCCTCATGGCCTGTTATCAGGCTCTAATCTCTTCTCCCCGAGGGGAGTAATGAGGTGATCAAATCACCTCAAGTACTAGCATTTTTAGAGAAAACCATCACGGTGGTTTTCACATTCATCAATAGGTTAGATATTGACGTATTGAATGGCTTCATCCTTTGATTTAGATCGGGTTATTTCGTTATTTTCGCGCGATTTTTCACTCGATTTTTTCATCGGAAAAGGATCACTGAAGCGTTGGTTAGGATATTGGTTCGGCATCTCTAAACGATCATCTTCATGAGAATCCACACCGATCTCCTCATTGGAGAGATAACAGGCCGGATCTTCTGCCCACGGATCGCCAGTAAGCTGATAGGCTCGAACACGAGTATTACCGCCACAGATCGCCAAATGCTTACAGGAACCACAACGCCCATGAACCGGTCTCGGAGTTTGACGGAAGCCCTTCATCAAATCGTCTTGCGGGTTGCTCCAGATTTCAGAGAAAGGTTTCTCACGTACATTGCCTAAGGTGTAATCCCACCAAAAGGTATCCGGGTGAACATTGCCCAGATTATCAATGTTGGAAATATTCACGCCGGAAGAATTACCACCCCAGTTTTGAAGACGCTGACGCAGCGCATCGACTTGGTCAGGCACATTACGCTCTGCCCATTGCATTAAAAACGGGCCGTCCGCATCGTTGTTGCCTGTGACGTATTCCCGATGAATGCCTTGTTTCAGCTCATTCCAGCAGCGATCAAAAATCAAATCCAACGCGTCACGGGTCATTTGATGGAAGGCATCGCGCTTACGGTTTCGATTACCACGGCCAGCATAGTTAAGATGTGAGAGATAGAACTTATCGATGTCGTACTCATCCATCAAATTCAGTAATTCAGGCAGTTCTTTGGCGTTGTCTTGCGTAAGCGTGGTGCGAATACCTACCTTGATTCCACGTTCACGGCACAATTGAATGCCATGCATGGACTCTTCAAACGCCCCTTTCCGCTGACGGAAGACATCGTGGGTTGCTTTCAAACCATCAATACTGACGCCCACATAGTCGTAGCCGACTTCGGCAATCTGATCGATATTCTCTTCAGTGATCAGGGTACCGTTACTGGATAAGCCCACGTAAAAGCCCATGTCTTTGGCACGTTTTGAAATCTCAAAAATATCAGGCCTTAACAGCGGTTCACCACCTGATAGAATCAACACGGGTACGCGAAAGCCTTTCAGATCATCCATTACCGTGAAGACTTCTTCGGTAGACAATTCCCCTTTGAAATCGATGTCGGCCGAAATGGAGTAACAGTGCTTACAGGTCAGGTTACAACGGCGAATGAGGTTCCAAATCACCACAGGTCCGGGTGGCTTTCTGGCAGGCCCAACCGGGCTGGGTTCGAGTAAAGTTTTCATGTATTGAGTGATTCGAAACATCTCTCGCTCCTCAGTCAGCAAACAAGGTTATTCATTACTGACAGGCTAATTTGCTAATCGTAAACCGGTCTTTTTTAATATTTTTGAGCTGTACAAGATCTCGTGTTCAGAACAGGCATCACCTAATAGTTCTTTAACGATTTGAGTCCGCTCTTCTACTTGCGCCCGTTCCGAGCCATGCACCATCGCAAACAGGTTGTAGTTCCAATAAGGTTGATGACGAGGTCGTTGATAACAGTGACTCACAAACGGCAACTGCCCTACCTGACGCCCTAACTCTTTGATTCGGTCGTCCGCCACATTCCACACCGTCATGCCATTGGCTTTGAAGCCAATTCGATAGTGGTTAGGTACACCCGCAATACGGCGAATCACGCCGCACTCTTTCATCTTCTCTAAACGAAACATCACTTCGTCTTCAGAGATACCGAGCTGTTCTGCGATGGCTTGATAAGGCCGAGCCACTACAGGCAACCCTTCTTGTGTCGCAATCACCAAGTCACGATCAATCTGAGTGAAGATATAGCTCTTTGCTTTTTCAGCAGGCGCTTCTGGTGTCTTCTGAGAAAAACTGGGCACGTCTGTTTTATTCATATCGCTTGGATCAGAGTTCAAAACGTAGTCCGACATAGAACTCCTCCTGTTTCGGCATGTTGTAGACTTTGTAACCTGTTACCTCTTCCATTCGATCAATGGTGTCTTGAATGCCTTCCGGTGTTTCGGTGGCTAACACGAACCACATATTCAGCTCGTGTTCACGCTGGTAATTGTGTGCCACTTCAGGAAAGGCATTTACTTGTTCCGTTACCTTCTCATAATCCTCTGGCGCTACTTTCATCGCTGCCAACGTCAAACCACCGCCCAAGCGTTCTGCCTGAAACATCGGGCCAAAGCGGCTCAGAATGCCGTCATCCAACAGAGTCTGAACTCGTTCCATGACCTCTGATTCCTCTAGACCAAGCTCTTCAGCAACGGTCAGGAAAGGTCGAGGTGTCACCGGAAAACCATCTTGAAGACGGTTTACAAGTTGCTTATCAATGTTATCCATAGGCCACCTGTGACTGTTCATTACGTGAAGAACGAGCGGTACATGATGAACGAACAGTCTGTTGAGAATGACAACGGGTAACATGATTTACCGGCTGACTACGCCCAGAGTAGTGCCCACCACACTGCTTGAATAAGCGGTAGCTGAACAACACATCTCTTGAGATGCCATCCAACTCATGCTGCACGATTAACTCGGCCAGTTGCTCCATCACCATTGAACGGCTCTTTCCGTGAATCATGGTAAACAGGTTATAGCGCCACTCGGGTAAACGTCTTGGACGTTGATAACAAAGGGTAACGGCATCAGCCTGACTTAATATCTGACCAATCTGATCCACTTGATGATCAGGTACATCCCACACCACCATGGCATTAGATCGATAACCCAAGGCATGGTGCTTTACCACTAAACCAAAGCGTTTAATCAAGCCATCGTCCATCCATTGAGTTAAGGTTTGCATCACCGCAGATTCAGATACACCCAATGCCGTCGCCAAGGTTTGATACGGCTGAGGTGTTAAAGGCAAACCATCTTGAATCGCTTGCCGTAATTGTTGTTGCTGCACTTCACTTAACTGCAATGATGTACCCATACTGATCTCCCCGATTGGCATACCACTCAGGCATCCCAATGAATCTTGAATCCCAAATCGATGTAGTAACTTTTGACCATTGGCAGCGGCATAACCTCGTAGCCACAGGTGTCTTCAATCTCTTGTAAGGCCAAATCCAGACTGTCTTGATCCGGGGCCGTTACCACGAACCATAGGTTGTATTTATGCTCACGCGCGTAGTTGTGATTCACACCATCGAACGCATTCACCTGCTCGGCCACATCTTTAAGTTTGTGGTCCGGCACCGCCATAGCAGCCAACACACTGGCCCCTGCTTTCTTATGATTAAACACAGGCCCCACACGGGATAACACACCTGAATTTTGCAAACGTTCTAATGACTCGATCACCTCAGATTCTGAAACCCCCAGATTCTCCGCCATCTCAAGATAAGGACGAGAAGAGATCGGTAACCCTTTCTGGTATTCATCAATAAGTTGTCGATCGAGCTTGTTCATCAGCGTTTCCCTTATTTTCTCGTCTTCTGCAAACCTATAAACCAATGGTATGAGCACGGTTAGTGAAGAAGATGCCACTCGGGCTTTCTGCCGCTAAGCATTCCACTTCTTTAAAGTCACGCGTGTTGTAGATACAGACTTTGTTTTCGTCTCGAACAGACGTCCAAAGCTTTTCACCTCTTGGGTTAAACTCCATATGCAGCACGGTTTTACCCGGCTCTTTGTGGTGAATCACTTCCAGCGTTTCGGTGTCGATCACTTCCAATACACTGTTTCTTGGGAAGGCAAAATTCACCCAGACATGGCGACCATCCGGGCGAGCCATCACAAAAATTGGCTGGCCGTGTACAGGAATGGCACCCACCTGCTCCCAGGTATTCATATCCACCACTAACACTTCATGACGACCCACCGCCGGAACAAAGGCACGGTTTCCTGCAACGGCCCAACCTTCCAGATGCGGCATTTTGTAGACAGGTAGGCGTTGTTCGCCTTTGCCGTAATTAGGTAGGATTTTGCGAACGCCTTTTTCTGGATACCAAAGGTCTAGTAACGCCATGCCATCTTCGCCATACAAACCGGCGATGTAGTAACGACCGTTTGGAGAAATCAGTGCATCGTAGGGTTTGGCACCAATATCAAAGAACTTCTGAATCTTTGGCTCGTCACCGGACATATCGACTAACCAAATTTCATTGGAATCAAACAAGCTGAACACAAACTTCTGATCCGGAGCATCCACCAAGCCAACGGTTTTCGATTGTT
Source organism: Litoribrevibacter albus (assembly GCF_030159995.1). Taxonomy (NCBI): domain Bacteria; kingdom Pseudomonadati; phylum Pseudomonadota; class Gammaproteobacteria; order Oceanospirillales; family Oceanospirillaceae; genus Litoribrevibacter; species Litoribrevibacter albus. Next base: position 224,194 of record NZ_BSNM01000009.1, read on the forward strand.
TACCGTCTCGGCCGATTGCAGGCAGATCCAATACCAATTCCAAGGTGTCACTGTTGAAGATTTTCACACCACCCGGTGTGTAGTTTGAAACCGCCACTAACTTGCCGTCCTGAGATATGGCACCACCGATACTGTTACCCGATTGCACCACACGCTTATCAATCTTCTGTTCAAGAATATCGACTTTGGTTAAGCCGCCATCACGGCCAAACACGTAGGCAAAGCGTTCATCCCGAGAGAACACGATGGACGCATGAGACAAGTCCCCCAACTCAGACACAGAACCTAGTGAGCGTTGTTCTGTGGTATCGACAATCTGAACCGTGCCTGTTGCACGTTCAATGATGACGCCCAAATCACCAGTAGCTTGTGGTTCTTTGATCAACTGAGAACAACCTGAGATCACGCTTGAAACAAGCATTACGCTTAACACGCTTCTGATTGGACTGAATGCTTTCATTGTTCGCTTTCTCCATTTTTGAGCCGATCCACTATCCACCATATTTCGTCTTCACTAAGCAAACCTTCCCAAGGCGGCATAGCCAACGCTTCACGGCCAAAGAAAATGGTGTCGAACAAATACTGTTTGGGTTTCTCCGCCATGGCCTCTTCGGTCAGAGCCGGACCAAGCCCACCTTTTAAGGTCATGCCATGACACGAACCACAATCTTGTTTTAATAAATGATCTAATTCCTGCTGACGCTCCGAATCAATGGTTTGCGCCCACAGCATTCCAGAAAAAATAAGAGAACAGGCAGAGCCAACAAGCGCCACTTTCTTGCGGCTCGTTTTAGCGTCTATCTTAGAAAAACGTCCCGGAGAACGGACGTTCAATCGAACTTCTTCTCTACACTTCATACCGCCTACTCCTGTCCTCTTTTTTCAACCTTGGGAAAGAGTATAAAGCGCAAAAAACGGATGTTTAACGCTCAACTGGCGCTATCCTGACTCACATCAATTATTTGACAAAAATAGTAGGGTTAATATTTTTAGCCATTATTTTTCAACAAGTTACATTAATAACCACTTATTTTAGTAAGTTATTTTTTACTGATATAACTCAATGAAAATACGAGAGAGATATTCTAAGAAAGCCGAGCGTTAGCCCCTACAAACGGGAATCTATATCAGCTTAAAGAAAGGTAATTTTGACGACCAGGCTTTAGCAAGATTGAACATCCCCCAAAGCACAAAAGACGTATGCAATACAGTGAAGTAAAGAACGATCATCACCCAGGCTTTAGCGTTGTTTCCAGTTAATAAAAACAACAAACCACAGCCACCAATCACAGAACCGCCGCCGATCACAGACAGCCAAAACGCCGATCGAATATGTGATGCATCCAGCTCTTGCTGAGTAAGCGTGAGCATCTTAGGAAGAGACGAATCCTCAGACAACTCAAGGTCTCGTTGATCCCGAATCTCACCCTGATACGGTCTTACATATTTTAGATAGAGATACAAAAGCACCAAAAACGACAAGCCAGGCAAAGCCAGTAAATTTGCTAAATACCATGCCTGTGCTTGAATCGCTTTGGACATCACATTCCCTTCAACATTCACTTTTTAGAAGTTAAGACCAACATTTAAAACGTTACGAACGATAAGAAGACAAGGCAAAAGAAACGTATGAAAGCGGAGTTTATGTTTTATAAATGAGCATTTTCTACGTTTCTTTTAACGATGTATTCTTGAGTGCAGTAGTTTTAATCCCTACTTTACGCAAGCATCAATAACATTCTTCAACGCTGCAACCGTCGCCTCATCATCTGACAATGGCTCCGCCATCGCCGCATAACACGCCTGACGCTTACCAATGCCACCCGTGATTAACTTCGCTGCATAGATCAGCAATCGTGTCGAAGCCGCCTCTTCCAGATCATGATCTTTCAGATTACGCAACGCTGTTGCGAGCGTCACTAATTGCTGCGAAACGTCTTCTGAGCACTGACTTTCGCGACGAACAATTTTAGCCTCAACCTCCGGCTTCGGATAATCAAAGCTCATCGCCATAAAGCGCTGACGGGTACTTGGCTTCATTCCTTTAATCAGGTTCTGATACCCTGGATTATAGGATACAACCAACATAAAGCCGGGCGCCGCTTCCAGGTATTCCCCGGTACGCTCAATCGGTAACACACGACGATCATCCGCCAATGGGTGAAGTACCACCGTCGTGTCTTTACGGGCTTCAACGACCTCATCCAGATAACAGATACCACCCTCTCGAACGGCTCGTGTTAACGGGCCATCCTGCCAATAGGTGCCATCGGGACCAATCAAATGCCGCCCAACCAGATCCGACGCCGTTAAATCATCATGACACGACACCGTATACAAAGGACGACCTAAACGCTCTGCCATTGCTGCAATAAAACGCGTTTTACCACACCCTGTTGGGCCTTTAATCAAAACCGGCAACTGATGTCGATACGCGTGCTCGAACATCTGAATCTCATTTCCCTGAGGTTCATAATACAAATCATCCGACAATGCCTGAGTCGGTTTCTCATTATTGATCGCTATTTCGACTGTCATCAGGCTTCCCCTTTAAAGACTGAAATCGGGTTAAAGAATACTAAAGAGTTTTCTCCTTCTAGATAAATCCATACTAGATCACTCAAGTTTCTCTCTACTTGATCAAAGTCAGTGTTTGGTTGGCTAATTCAATTAACCTTAAAAAATGGAAATTGGAGGTGTCGCTGTGACCAACAAAACAAATGAGCCCACTGAAACAGGCAAGCAGACTCAGGGCAGCAAGCGCGCCTGTAAAAACTGCGGAAGTCCCCTTAAACATGATGCCCGCCTTTGCCTCAAATGTGGCATTCCCTGCCCACCAGAACGCGACGCCAAAGGGGTTTGGCTGGGGCTGGATTTTAAGACCTTAGTGATTTTGGTGAGTATCTTCTGTCTGGTAATGATTTTTGTATTGCCGAGATAGATCAATATTCTCGGCACCTACAATACCTTCCACTCAATCTCTAAACATTACATTGGCTAAGCCAACTCTCTCGCCAACGCTTTAGCCTCTACAAACGCCTGCGCTTTCGATTGCAGATGACGCTCATCTCCAAACTCCTGATATTCAGAGGCGATTTCAAAGAACTGCTCTGCACCAAGATACGGGCATAACTGCTCAATGTGGCTGGTCAGATGATTCATGAAATACAACGAATCTCCCTTCTTAAAGTTAAACTCGCCCCAAGAAGCCAACAACACTAACTTTTTGCCACAGAGTATGGGTTCCAACGGTTTATCACCCCTCGCCAAATCAAAGGTGAAGGTTTTGCCAATTCGAATGACTTGATCAAACCAGGCTTTCAACACCGCTGGCATGCCGTAGTTGTACATTGGGCTGGAAATGACGATGACATCCGCATCCATTACTTCCTGAATTAACGCATCGGATTCGGCCAATATTTTCTGCTGTTCTTCGCTTACATCCTCACTGAAGGTGGCTGCAAGAAAGTCTGTTGTAATAAAAGACGGTGGCTGACGAGACAGATCTCTATGAATAACTTTTGTTTGTCCATATTGAGACTTATATTCACTCAAAAACGCTTCACCCAAAGATCTACTGATGGACAGATGCTCAACTTGTTCAGGATGATATTCTCTAGCACTGCAGCTAATGTATAAGATAGTTTTCATGTTCTACTCCATTGTCGTTACAGGATTCATTTTGCCTAGACCCTATAAATACTGACAATTGAGTTATTTCGTCATATAAATAACTTTAACTTATCTATAGCATACCTATACAACCGACATGCTTGATCAAATATCCTCATTAAACTATCTCAAGACCTTTGTGATCGTGTCCAAACATCTAAGTTTTAAGGATGCCGCTAAGGTTCTTAATATCACCCCAACGGCGGTTTCACATCAGATTAAAAGCCTGGAAACTCAGCTACGAGTTCAGCTGTTTGAACGTCACACTCGTGCCATCAGTTTGACCAGTACCGGTGCAAAGCTTGCTCACTCATGCCAGGACTTATTAACGCAGTTAGATCACGCTTTAGATGATATTCGACAAGACAAAAATGATATTTCCATCTCCTGCTGCAACTCGTTTGCGGCACTTTGGTTGACGCCAAGAAGCGCTGAGATAAATCACAAATTCCCGCGTAACACATTAAAAATATGTGCCAGTGACAGTTTGATAGATTTAAGAAGAGAGAAACACATAGATCTGGCTTTGCGTTACGGGCTAGACGAAGGATCAACAGACGAAGTATTTCTAGGCACAGAGCGAATAGCTCTCTATCGAAGCCCTCACTACCAACCACAAAAGAATCAAAAGCCCATCCTCTATGTCACTCACTGGCCGGAGAATGGCTTGCTCAAAAACATCAATTGGAAAGACTTTGTTGATTCAAACCAGTTTGAAGTTAAGACCTTTGAGCAAGAGTATTTTGTGTTACAGGCGATCATGACTGGCCAAGGATACGGCCTGCTTAGTAATGTGCTTAGCGCGACAGCATTGTCACAAGGTTGGATTCAAGAAGACCAAACAATCTCCGCCTTCGATGGCTACAGTTACTGGCTTCGAATGAATCCCGATCGAGAAGGTATTTCAGTGGTTGAACAATTCAGCGATTGGATGAAACAAGAACTTGGGCAAATGACTTAATCGTTACAAAGCTGTTGGCAAAACTCTTCGTACCCTTCCGGATCATAGTTTTTAGAATACCGGTTCATAAAACCATGCAGGTAACGGGTTTGTTCAATCGTCACGTTGTTTTTACTTTGAAGTAAAGCCATCAAATCCGACACAGAAAAATGTTCTTCATGAGCAGGAAAGATAAGCCTCGTAGGAAAACGAGGTTGAGTGTTAACGGCATGGCGAATCTGAGAACTGTAAAAGCATTGAGCATCAACCACATGAGGTAACTGCCCACTCTCAGAACAATTCCAAATTGCCGACCCTCCGACACTGAAACCGATTAATCGAACAGCATCAGAAAAGCCTATCAGATGATTCAGCAACATCTCGCTATAACGTTTCAGACCGACTTCTTGTGTGAAAACGCTATAAGCCTCGGCTTCATCCGCAAAGCCCATTGGCTTAGACTGATAGGGATCAACGATTTCTACATTTCCAGAGATGCGTGAAGCTAAACGTTCGAGCGCATCCGTTCTTCCGAAAATATCTGAGACAAAGATATAACGCATTTAATGTCCTAACGGTTTATGCATAACAAAATTTGCTACTACACCTGAACCACTTTTTCATACCAAATACCGTACCTATCACCCTGCCACCTCAGCAAAAGAAACAGGTAGCCCGTTGCCAGCATAATCAAACCACCGACTAACGCCGCCTCACTGACAAGCCCCAAACCACAAAAGATATAGCCCGTGATATGAGAAATAACTTCTACTCTTAGTGCGGTATTTCTCTGAGGCCGTATTTGCAGAAAATTAACCACAAACCACAGCTTCACAAAAATAGGCAGCTTCTTCCAATTTTCAGAGCTTTTATCAACTTTAATTGCCGGTTGATTCAAGGTATCAAGATCAATATCAAGCGCTGCGGCTAAACATTTCTGGGACTCTAAACTCGCCTTTTGACCACTTTCGATTCGTTGAATTGTCCTCACACTTAAACCAGACATTTCTGCCAACTGCTCTTGTGATAAATGGCGACTCATCCTTAACTGTTTCAGAATCATTCGTGTTCTCCTTTGCTTCTGAACCAGAATTTTTATTAGTATTTTGCACTGTCAGCTACGAAAAGTACCCGACATTTACCCGACAGTAGGTGGTTTGGACGATTTTAGGAAAGGAAAACGAAAGCCTGAATACTTTAATAGACCTTGCCAAAGCCAGCCAAAATCCAACCTCTTTCGATAGGTGATTCCATATCCACTTCTTGAGCAAAAAGGGTTTTGGGTGCTGATTCCATAACCCTATAACCTCCATCAAACACTTCCGTCACCAAAGCAACATGTGCGATGTAGCCATTTTGGGATTTACGATAGAAAACCAGATCTCCGGTCTGTGGTGAGTATGAAACTGATTTTAGAGAATCAATGGATTGGAAGTACGAGAATAGATTTCTTGCTCGTCGATGAAAGAACGGATTACTCGGGTTATTTCCATTACTTGAATCGTAGAAATCAGGGCTTTGATTAAAGCTTTTCTCTAATAAGATTTTGAAGGAATACCCTGCCTTGCCATAAGCAATGTTCGGAACGTCACTGCATACGATAAAGCCAAAACGACCACCAATATTGTCATACATGCCCATGAACGGATCATAGGGAGTCCCAGAAAGACTACGTGAATTTTCAATCACAGTTCTGACCTCTGGTAAGCTATTTAACTCCGTAAATTCGCGCTCTCCTTTATACGTTAGAAAATACAAAAGGATGGGCACGAGTAGAACGATTGCTAAAAAGAGGCCTAGTAGTTTTTTCATATTATTCTCAATTTTCAGAACCACCATCCTCAAACCCTAGTTCTTACCTATCCTACTCGACTCTGCGGCACCATACGCACTAATATTAAGACTGTATCAACTCAGCCAGAATTCTAAAACACACCCAATTGAAGTTCGCCTGCATCATCGATCAAGATGCTAACACCTTGATTCAAAATAAAATACCTACCCTAACGTTCCTTTGGCCTTCATCACAAACCTCTATGTTGGTACTTGCCTACCATCAATAAGCTAAATTTCCGAAAGCCTGGACGCCATGATAATAAGTTATCCGCCTGTTTCGCTTTGGAGCTTCCCCTCGTCCGAGTGACTTATAACTGGACGCATGTAGTTAAGCGAGCCCGACTCTTGAAGCGCCGGATGCGAGGGTAACCGATTGATTTCTAGGGTGTCACCTCACGACTTTTTGAGGATAGACACATGCTGAGGGTATCCTCAGTAGAACCTCGATAGAGGTTGGTGATGGTTCGGCACCCCGACAGTTCTTACGAACTGACAACAGTAATGAAAGAATCGGCAGTGGTGCCAATAAGAGGAAACAGAACAGATTATTAAGAATCGAGCTCTGACCTTGGAGGGGCCTTCAGGTTTTTGCGCCTTGACAACCCCCGGTCATATAGAGGTTAGGCATTTTTTGCCCTCTTGCTAGCGGGGAATACGCATAAAACCAAAGCCACTATACCGCCAATTACTGTTACCAAAAACGGAATGTGAGTTGGTTGGTAAGCTTTGTCTTCGTATGAAGATGGGTAGTTCGATGGCTCTAGGAGTAACCAGGCAAGCATGCTGCCGACTAACAAAATGCCGTAAGCAATTTTATCTTTGTAATTTGGAACTGAAAAATACGCCAGTGTTACTGTGCCAAAAGCGGCAAAAAAACCAGCCACAGGTAGATGCCAGAAACCGCTAAGGTCTGCGATTAAAGACCCTCCTAGGCCGCAGAAGAAAAAACCACCGAGAGTTGCAAAAAAAGCTGTAAACCACCTCTCCATTTTAGCCGCGTTCCCCTTCTATAATTGCCTAACGTTTTGGTAAATGGCGAGCGCTAGCGAGTCCAGCGAGGGATTTCTTTCCCGAGCGAATTTCACCAGCTTGTTAGCTGGGCAGATACTAAAGATTTCTAAAATAATGAGTACCAACGAAGTACATCAGAATCAAAAAGAAAAGATACGGAATATAATAAGCCCAACGTAGAGCTTTGTAATATGCTGGCCTGAATTTTGATTTCTTTTTAATAGATATGACTAAAACAGCGCACAATAAGCTAACTAGATTTAACGAAAAAATAAAAGCAATACCAAAAGAGATGACTGCCACGAATAGAGTTGAGAAAGCTACATTTTCCTCTGTATAACTATAAATGAATAGAGTTGGCATAAATATCAATATAAAAGATATTAAGGTCTGAAAAACAGGATAATTTACCGTTGACTCGGGTTGAGCAATTTCCTTAGGAGTTAATGTGTCTGGGTTATCCAATGCGGCATCTCCTTATCAGCTAACGCCTTGCTCAGCGGTGAGTTGAACTGGCGCTTTTTTGCGGCTTTTATGCAAAAAAAGTGACAGTTTGACGAGTCAGTTGCAGCAACTTGTTATGTGCGGCTAATTGCAAAAAGCCCACCGCCCGTTGAATTAAATGGATCATTACCAAGATTTTCGGCTTGATGCAGCTCTTTGATTAATTCCTGGACATCATGAAGAGCCTTTTTGGCATTGGCAAGTGTTGCATATTCTTTCCACTCTGCTCCAGCGGTAAAATGGTTAACCTCGTCTAGCTCAACTTCCATTTCTTTTTCTATTTCGATTACCGATGTTTTGCCATGAGCCATAGTATCCCTAAAATGGAATATTTCAGTAAGTGTTAAGTATGGCCTCACATTAAAGTCACAAGATACATTTAAATCCTGACAGAATTTTTTATATTTTTTAAGCTTAGAAAGTCTTCTTTCTTTCTTAATCCAATCGTCATATTTGATGGCGCCAAGGTGGTTAAAATATGCTTCCAGTGTAAATGCACAAAAAGTTATGCAACTAATCAAATTGTAAAGCTGGCCTTCTTCTGTTTTTTCAGCCAAATCTAACATGTGAGTTGCACCGATATTCATATAAGCGAACGAAACTGTTTCAGCGCTTCCTCGAACAATTGTAGGCACTAGAATCTCCTCGGATTTTGCACATAACGAACCTGTAGAAAAACCTTTCTACAGTCCTTGTTTTTGTTATCGAACATCCTACCCGACTCACTGTTTTTATTGAATATTGTTTATTCGCATTAGGCCCACATAACTTCTTATTCTGCGCTTAACAGGACTATTTCTTAGCCAACCCAACGATATATTCCCTTTTAAGCGACTAATTCACCGTACCTCATCAACTTCTCAATGTTATGCACCATACAGTACAACTGCCATTGGCTTTGTACCTTGGTTTTTCCTCGTAAACTGAACCGATTTAATCCCTTATTGGTTCCAATATTACCAAACACGGGTTCCACTACTGACATGCGATGGCTATACACCTGCTTGCCATAATCGCTGTCTACCCGATGCTTCATCCAGTCGGTGTAATTCGGTTTACGTTGTTGGGTCAGCATAAAAGAGACTTGCCTTCCTGCACCTTTACGATGATCTGCCGCACTCGGGTTCTTCATACATTGATGCTTAAAATCGCAGTTCCGGCATTGCAGTAGTCGCCCTTCAAACCACGCTTTTACTTTTCCGTCCGGGGCTTCCCGTTCACCTCGATAGCTAATCAACTCCCCAGCAGGACAACGACAAGTACGTTTCACCGGGTCGAAGTCAAACTCGCTGGCTGGAATCACTTGTTTCGCATGATGACTTTTAAGAGATTTAGGTAACTCGTCTTGGTGTCGTTTTCCGTATTTCTTTTTCTGATTGGTGAACTTTGGATCACGACTCCGGAACTGATTATCCGGCACATAGGCATTTATTTTTCGTTCATACAAATAGGCCATATTAGCTTCGTTGGCGAAGCCGGTATCGGCCGTAATCACAGTACCTTGCTGATAGATGTTGTCTGATATCTCCAGCCTCTTTAGCCGAGCCTCAACACGTTCCAAAACCGGCTTCAAGGTATGATGTTCCTGTCCTTCACCAAAGGCTTGAGCATCCACCACAATCTGATGTTTTTTATCGACCGTCGCCACACCGTTATAACCTTGAATCACACCTTTATTGGTCTTCATCTTGGCACTTTGATTATCGGTGATATTACTTTTTACTTCTTTGCGAGTTCGACCGCGCCCCATTCTTGGTACGTTATTTTTAAGGAATTGATCGATCCGATCAGAGGCCTTATCCAGGGTCGAGATGGTTTGTTCGATTCGTTTTAAACGATCTTCATCATACACAGTCTGAGCATCTAACCGTTGGTGCTCTTTTAGATGATAGTTAATCTGACGTCTGAGCTTATCACGTTTCTCAGCCAATTCTTTAAACGTGCCCGAATGCTCTTTAGACGCGTTCGAGGGCATCTTACAGCCATCAATCGCAAACAGCTCTTTACCTAATAACCCCTGCTGATCACAGACCAATAATACCTGTTCAAACAAGGATTCAACTTCTTCTGCATGGCTGCTTACAAAGTTAGCAATCGTCGTAAAGTGAGGCACGCTATCACAGGACAGGGCTTTGAAAATGATGTTGGTTTCACAACACCATTGGATCTCTCGACTTGAGGTAATGCCTTTGGAATAAGCGAATAGAATGATCTTTAACAAAATGGCCGGATCGTAAGCCGGCCGGCCCGTTTGATCATTATGATAATTAGGAAAGAAGACCGACAAATCGAGCTTATGTTCGATCAGATAATGAATAGCGTACTCGAAAGTACCGGGTTGGATTTGATCTTCAAAGTTGATTACCACCATCGCGGCTTGATCATGGTTGTAGGGTTTAAATTTAGGCATCAGCACAATCCTTGTTTGATGCCTGAATTTTATCAAAAAGAGAGAGATTTTAGGGTTTTTCTACAGCCTAAACGCCTTTAGCAACGGCGCGGCTTTATCGCGTCCGATTGCCTAAACTTGTTAAGAGATGCTTGGCACATACTTTTGCCAAAGTAGCTCAAATTGTTCTTTTGATATTGATACACCCTCAAACTCTTCTTGGGAGTTTATTTCATCTAGCGGAGGTACAATATCTATGCCCAGCCTAGTATTCGGGCTTTCAGTTGCCTCGAAAGCAAAACCAACCGAACCATCTGGGAAGAACTCCAATTTTCTTGTTTCAAAATCATCAAGGCCGATTTCAGAGACAAGCCTTATAGGCTCCTCTTTAAATTCGTGCTTCCATAGTACGTCTATGTATCTCATGGGCTCTTAACGCCTGCGACATGCGCGGGCTTGGAGCGTAGCCGCAGGCGCAGCGGAAAGGCCGTCGCTTGCTCGCCATTGTTATGCATTGCTCTCTCGATATTCACCTATAACTTCAATGAGACCAACTATATTATCGTTTAGCTCTTCTAGCTCACCATCAGGCACCCACCATTCCGTATGATAAGAAGCGCCAACGGTATGTATTTCGTATCTATCCATGAACGACTTCTTGACGTGAAACTTTGTAACGTAGCCTACTCTACTGTCTTTCACGTTCCATTTTGACGCAATTTCAATCGCATACTTTTCGTTGGTTACAGGATAAAATATTGGCTGACCTGGCAATCTTCTTGGCCAGCGCTTAAAACCCGAATCCTCAACAAGCTTTAACTCGTTTGGTCCTGTCGGTCTGTATAGTGTTACCAATTCATCTGACATAATTTTTTACTCGAAACCTGATATTGCATAACGCCTTACTAATGGGCGCATAAATGCTTGGCTAAAATTAGCGACGAAGGAGCGCAAGCCAAGCGTTTTGCGTCATTTTGAGTAACTTGTTAGGTACCGTTTCAACTACTTTGTTGATTTAGCGATTACTAAGCTCACACTCTTTTAATTGGTAGTTATAACTACCGCCTGCATCTAGGCAGCGATCTATCTCAAGGAACGACATAACTTTGTAACCACCAAACAGCAGTATGCCCCATGCCACCATTCCGACTAGAGTGACTTTTAAGCCATCAGGATCTACATGTTTATTAAACGGGCGATAAATTAAATAGCCAAAGCCTTTAATAAGTATTTCGAGGATTACATCAGCAAAAATACGAATGATAAACCGAAAAACTCCTGAAAAAATATCTCCGACTATTTCACCTGGCATGATGAATTTCCCTGTAGGTACCTAACGCCTTGCTTTGCGGGCTGAGCGCAGCGAAGCTCCGCAACAGCAACTGGTTATGTGTTTACACGCCATCAATGATTGAGGTAATTTTTCCATTTGAATCAACCATTATTTGAATCGGTATCTCATGAAACATACTTTTCAATTTAATAGAATCGCCTGAAAGTTCGTAAATGTGTTTAAAGAACCATGAATCTTTTTTGGCTTCTTTAATATTTTCATTTGCTTGCTCTACATAGATAACTATTAGAGAACGATTACTATTTCTAGACTTTCCTATAGTCGATGCTGTAGAGGGCTCCCAATCGGAACCCAATATTATCATTGTCTCGTTATTGATATCCGATAACTTCAAGGGTGTGCCATCACTTAAATTGACCATGCTTAGGTCATTGTTCTCTAACCACTCAAAGACATCACGATTGCTATTATCGTTTGCTAAAGGATAGCCTCTACTTTCGATTACTTTCATATCTGCTTTTGCCGCTGAAATTGAAAGTAGAATTACCATAATCCAGCGCATTCTCTCTCCTTACACATAACGCCTTGCTAAACGGAGGAGTGACAGTGGCGGCATTTTTGGAACAAAAATGATGCGACTGTTACGGAGTCCGTTTGAGCAATTTGTTAAATTTAACCATGCAAATTTATACTTCACTGTTCTTTTTGTGTTCTAAAATTACAGTTTCAAATTCTGATAACGCTTTATTAGCCAAAAGCTCTGAATCCTCTGCTATTTCTTCCCAGAACGTACCACTTGTAAACAGCCCCTTGTATGTTTGGCGTTTAAATTCAAATGAGTATTCACCAATCTTATCGTTACCATAGTAATAGATTGCTTTTACTGATCTGTCGTATTCCATGGGTGCCGGTATCGCGAATACCGTGAAAGCAAATAATAGTGCTAGTGCATTACTCCTATAGCGCCCTTTGAACACTTCGATTTCCATTTTCATGGTATATCGATCATCACTTAACGCTCTTGTGACTGAAGCACTCCGAGAAATGTCATTTCTAAATTGTTGATTAAATCGTAAGCCTCTTTTGTAGTCATTTGGAGACATGCCACGAAACACAAAATCGTTTTCTAATATCACAGACACAGGCTCATCTAAACTTAAACTAAAGTCGTTGTATTCAAAGCCTTCTTCTTGCACTGTAATTCTGGTACTTGAACAACCAACTACTAAAAATACCAACAACAGAAAAATGGCACTCTTCTTAATCATATTTATTACCTAGAAAATTTAACGCCGCCAACACAGGCCGAGCGACAGCGAGGTCCAGCCCGCGTCTTTTTGCGGGCAATTGTGCTTGGCCTTGTTAGGAAACATACTGCACAAGACCATAGATTGATGGAGGCAATACCAGAAACAACATAACCATACCCAAGCAGCCGCTACCGCCACCACCACGATGTACCACTTGCCTAGACCTTGCCTTTTCAGGGTTGTTTCGCCACCACAACTGATGGCACTTTTGACAATATATTTTATTGAACCCCTTTCTCCAGGCTTCAATTGTACGGGGCGTGTATTTTTCTTGCTGTTTGCAGCGAGCACATTTAAAAGATTCTTCTGGCGGCTTCTTACCACCTTTGATGAAAGACAAGATGATAAAAACTAGAACCGCCCCAGCAATATACAACTCAATATTATTCATTTAGATGTTCCATTCTGGGTATTCCTAACGCTTTTAGCAGCGGCCGAGCGCAGCGAGGTCCAGCCCAAGGTTCCCTTGGGCGATGCTGGCTAAACTTGTTAGTGCTTTATTCGCTGGTAACACCGCTAAACTCTGGCTCTGATTGCAGCACTGATTTAAAGAAAACAAAGCATTCGTCGTTTTCGGTTTGTTTATTTTTACCCAATAGCTTTTCTTTGAGCGTGCGGTGTTTTTCGATTTGAAACACCCATTCGTATTCTGGGTGGTTAACTTCGGTTGCACTTGCACCCAATAAATAAGAGCGACCATTCCAATCGATATTTGTATACCAACCCCAATCTTCTGCTTCAGGTTGTTCTAGTTCGACTTTGCCTGAAACCTTTTCTTTAAGCCAAAAAAGAAGCGACTGGCCGTATATTGGATTTATAGGGTTTTCATCCTCTTTAGTTACATCAAACTTTGAAGATGTAAAAGTAATTACTTGATGCACTGTTCCTCCTTGAGCACTAACGCTTAAAGCAACCGCGCGCGCTTTTTGCGCGTCGGCTTGCCTTTACTTGTTAACTTTTCCATTCAATTCTGCAGCCAGCGGTAGATTCTGATGTGCTAGTCTCGTCAAATATGTGTTTCACTATCTTTTCACCGTTAGCTGTAAAAACGTCGAAATCACAGACCTTACCTTCAATAATCGGCACAACATACGAAACAAACCAATTTAAGTATGAAGAACCACCCAAGATATGAGTCTCAAGGCCGCCCCTATCCTGGAAAGACAAGGCTCTCGTGTGTAGATCATGGCAAATGACCTCAATCAAAAGAATATTGTCTTCATCAACTTGCCAGTTAGACACCACCTCTGGCATTACATTTTCAAATGAGTCAGCTGGCCTTGGGTTGTGCCACCGAAGCTCTTTCTCTAGTGAGTATTTGTCATAGCACTCACCGACTTGCTTCTCCACAAGTGGAATCGCCGATTCGATTATTTTTCCTAGCTCGATACTCATAGTAAGTTAACGCCCGCAGCTGCGGCAACCGGGAGTTTTTAGGAGCGAAGCGACGTCCCGGTTGTCCAGCAGCCTGCGTTTGTTAACTGTTTCACTCACTATTGGCACCACTAACATCATGCCCCTTAGCGATGCACTCGTACACTTGGTGGTTTAAACAAAACACATAGTGGTGATAAATTTCAATGTTATTAGAAAAGCTAGCAGCCCATTGGGAATTTTTGATTTCACAAAAGCTAGATTCAAGCTGATTCCAGCCTGGATATAGCTCCCCAGCTGGTTCTGAACCAACATATCTAGATGCCACGAAGCCTGAAAAAGTTACCACAACTTCGCCGGCATTGGCTAAATAGCCGTTTTCCATTTTACTAGCGAAGTAAGTAAGACGAGATACACCTTCGCTTATCACCACCTCGAAGCAATTGTCTCCCTCTGGATTTGGATCTAAATCCAGAGGAATATCTACGGCTGTTTCTTGTGACAAAACTCATTCCTTGCTGACAGTTAACGCTTTTATAAACGGCGCGCGTCTTTTTGCGCGTCCAGTGCAGGCCACGTCTTTTTGTGGCCGGAACGATGTTTGATAAACTTGTTAGTTGTCATTTTGCCCCAAAGCTCTCAAGCACCGGATAGTAATATTCTGCAACTACCAGCCCAGAAAAAATACACGCAAGCAGAACCCATACATGCCATTCACGTACCCAGCTACCTTGTGCTTTTAACTCTGCTAGTTCTTCTTCGTTTTCACCGACAGAGGCAAGAGACATGAAGAGTTGTATGCCCATAATACCAATGAGTACATGAATATAGGGTGTACCGAAAAACCAAGAAATTCCGTAGACCAAAACACACAAGATACTCAGTATTATTGCTACTCGTTTCATATCCCTACTTACAACTAACGAACCTGTAGAAAAACCCTTCTACAATCCTTGTTTTTGTTGATCCCTATCCTACCCGACACATTGTTTTTATTGAACATTTTTTATTCGCCCGAGGTTTAACATAACTTCCTATTATGCGATTAATAAGGTCATTTATTAACCATAGTGACGATATTCACCCTTTTAGGCGGCCAACTCACCGT
>NZ_BSNM01000010.1 GCF_030159995.1 Litoribrevibacter albus
GTGCTGTTTAGTATAGAATTTCATAGTGATGGCCTCCTAAGGTATGTGCGCAAGAGCGCGCTATACCTTGGATGGTAGTTTAACTATCAAGCCCGAAAATCCTTGGGAGGTCATCATTAGTATCAAGCGCCGGCACAATCGCTCACTGCGTTCGCTGGACTCACAACAAGTTGCTCGCCTGTGCGGCGGGCGTTCAGGCTGTAGAAAAACCCTAACATCCCTCTCTTTTTGATAAAATTTAGGCATCAAACAAGGATTGTACTGATGCCTAAATTTAAACCCTACAACCACGATCAAGTCGTGATGGTGGTGATCAACTTTGAAGATCAAATCCAACCCGGTACTTTCGAATACGCTATTCATTATCTGATCGAACATAAGCTCGATTTGTCGGTTTTCTTTCCTAATTATCAAACAGGTCGCCCAGCTTACGATCCGGCCATTTTGTTAAAGATCATTCTGTTCGCTTATTCCAAAGGCATTACCTCAAGCCGAGAGATCCAATGGTGTTGTGAAACCAACATCATTTTCAAAGCCCTGTCCTGTGATAGCGTGCCTCACTTTACGACGATTGCTAACTTTGTAAGCAGCCATGCAGAAGAAGTTGAGTCCTTATTTGAACAGGTATTATTGGTCTGTGATCAGCAAGGATTATTAGGCAAAGAGTTATTTGCGATTGATGGCTGTAAGATGCCATCGAACGCGTCTAAAGAGCATTCGGGCACGTTTAAAGAATTGGCTGAGAAACGTGATAAGCTCAGGCGTCAGATTAATTATCACCTAAAAGAGCATCAACGATTAGACGCTCAGACGGTACAGGATGAAGCCCGTTTAAAACGTATTGAACAAACCATCTCGACCCTGGATAAGGCCTCTGATCGGATCGATCAATTCCTTAAAAATAACGTACCAAGAATGGGGCGCGGTCGAACTCGCAAAGAAGTAAAAAGTAATATCACCGATAATCAAAGTGCCAAGATGAAGATCAATAAAGGTGTGATTCAAGGTTATAACGGGGTGGCGACGGTCGATAAAAAACATCAGATTGTGGTGGATGCTCAAGCCTTTGGTGAAGGACAGGAACATCATACCTTGAAGCCGGTTTTGGAACGTGTTGAGGCTCGGCTAAAGAGGCTGGAAATATCAGAACATCTATCAGCAAGGTACTGTGATTACGGCCGATACCGGCTTTGCCAACGAAGCTAATATGGCCTATTTGTATGAACGAAAAATAAATGCCTATGTGCCGGATAATCAGTTCC
Source organism: Litoribrevibacter albus (assembly GCF_030159995.1). Taxonomy (NCBI): domain Bacteria; kingdom Pseudomonadati; phylum Pseudomonadota; class Gammaproteobacteria; order Oceanospirillales; family Oceanospirillaceae; genus Litoribrevibacter; species Litoribrevibacter albus. Next base: position 1,263 of record NZ_BSNM01000010.1, read on the forward strand.
GGAGTCGTGATCCAAAGTTCACCAATCAGAAAAAGAAATACGGAAAACGACACCAAGACGAGTTGCCTAAATCACTTAAAAGTCATCACGCTAAACAAGTGATCCCTGCCAGTGAGTTTGACTTCGACCCGGTAAATCGCACTTGTCGTTGTCCTGCTGGCGAGCTAATTAGCTACCGAGGTGAACGGGAAAGCCCGGATGGAAAAATAAAAGCCTGGTTTGAAGGGCGATTACTGCAATGCCGGAACTGCGATTTTAAGCATCAATGTATGAAGAACCCGAGTGCGGCAGATCATCGTAAAGGTGCAGGAAGGCAAGTCTCTTTTATGCTGACCCAACAACGTAAACCGAATTACACAGACTGGATGAAG